>JAATFE010000110.1 GCA_015655365.1 Terriglobales bacterium | reverse complement strand
TGGATGTCGCGCTGCTTGTTGGTCTGGGTTGAGATCTGTCCGAAGTTCGACAGATCGATGTTTGTTCCGATGCCGCCAAATACAACATTGTTGAATAAGTTGAATGCGTCGGCTTCGATGGTCATCTTGATTTCCCTGAAGAGAGGAATAGTGCGGCGGATATTGGCGTCTATGTCGTACGCATTCGGATTGTATAGTTTGAGTGGAGCCCTGGGCGGTGTGTTGCCGAACGTATACGCCGCTGCGTCGACGAATGCGGCTTTGTTGATATAGGTCGGTTCGACAGAGGCTTTGGCAACATAGCCAGCGCCCCAACTGCCATTAATGCGCGCCGGACCACTGAACGAGGGATTGAGCATTGGATAGCAGGTACCAGCGCTCGGCGTATTACATGCGCTTGAAGTAATGGAGAGCGGGGTCCCGGATTGATAAGAGAATATGCCGGAGACGGTCCAGTCGCTAGCGGCGTTGCGCAATAAGCGATTGGAGAGTTTTTTCCCAGGCAGGTCGTAGACAGTGGTGACTTTGAGGATTTGCGGAGCGTTCGAGGCGCCGACGGTGCGCTCGATTCTGTTGGAGAGATAGCCGCTGCGGGCTCCGGCGCCCGACGCGCCGACATCGTCGATCTCCTTGGCGTAGGTGTATGCGACTGTGTAGGCTAGTCCGTTATCCATACGGTGCTTGAGGTAGAGTTGTAGCGCATTATAGTTGGCATTTCCCACATTGCCGTAGCTATCGGTAGATCCCGAGTACTGCGGAAGCGGAAGCAGCATCTGCCCGATGGTCCCGGAAAAAGTCGGATAAGGAAGCGCAATGCCAGGATAGATGGCGTTGGCTGCGGCCACATTGGCCGGGGTAGCCTTCTGGGTGAGAAGCCCAGCGAGGGCATAGTATTTCGGGTTCAACTGATCGCTGTAATAACCGCGTAAGGCGCTGGCAGTGACAAAGTGGCTCTGCGTACCGACATAGCTCACGGTAATGACAGTGTTGGAGTTCAATTGCCTTTCCACACCAGCATTCCAACTATCTTGGTAGGGGGCGCGGCTGCCGACATATGGATCGTAGTAATTCACCGCCGTTGCGGAAGTCGAGATGGCCGTGGAAAAGGCTGCCCCGTACCCGGCGTTGATAAATGGCGGTGGCTGATAGGCCGGGAAACCGCTGCCGAGATAGAAGGCCGGCGCCCCAACCGACTGACTGATCGGATTGATGCTGGCACTATATCCTGTGGTGCCGAGCGTTCCCGTCCTATGCGAGAAGAGGAGCCCATACGAGAGGCGGACCACGGTTTTTGGCGTGACGGAGTATGCAATGCCTAGGCGAGGACCGATGTTTTTATAGTAGGTTTGGATGGGTGTACTGCAATTGCAGCCATCGGTTCCGTTGCCGGCAAACTGGAGCGCTCCGGGATAATTAACTGCCGGGTTGATGGCGGTCGGATTAAGGAACGATGCCCGGTTTTGGGTCTCGTTGTAGGGATAGTAAATGTCCCAGCGTAACCCCAGATTGACGGTCAGCTTGGAATTGACGCGATAATCGTCCGTCCCATAAAGAGAAAAGAGGCGATATCTGGACCCGTACTCCTGGACTCCATATTGGGCCAGGGTGGCAGAGTTCGGAGCACCGAGAAAGAGACTGGCTGTTGGAGAGCCCGTTGTAGTGTCCAGAGTGGAACTGGCGGATTTGAAACCACCGGTTTGGGAGTTGGCAAATGCCAGCGTCAACGGAGCTGTACCGGTGGAGTCGGGTGTGGTATTGTCTTGGACCCACTCCAATTGGCCGCCGCCCGAGATGGCGTGCTTGCCGTGGGTCCACTCCACACTATCCGCAAAAGAATACGTGTTCTGTGTGTCTTTGTACGATTGCTTTCCGGAGAACTGGGTTGGAGCGTTGGGGCCGCTGAAGGTAACTGTTGGGAAGGCGGTTGAAACCTGTCCTACCGGGAGTCCTGTCATCTTGCCCCCGGTTTCAAGTCCGTATACCGAACTGCCGGTGGTGGGGTTGATGATTGGATCGTTGTAGCGACGGAAACCATATTTGAGTTGGTTGACCAGTTGCGGGGTTATAACATAGCTGTCCGAGAAAATAACTGTCTTCGTCATGGGGATGAATGTCTGCTGTGTCGCGTACGGGATCGGCACATAACTGGTTTGGACCTGGGTGCCGGCGTCACGGCTGGAAGCGACCAGCAGAGATATCCTATGCTTGTCATTGATCGTGTAATCAAGCTTCCCGTTGACCGACCAGTTGTTCGACAGCGTGCTGGCGATGCCGAGATAGTTGTTACTGAGCGCCGTGTTTGAAGTGGGCGGCAAGAAAGACAAAAGGAACTTGGCCACCGGGTCGATGCGGGTCGGATCCATCACATTGGGGACGCTTTTATACGAAAACTGAGTTCGTGTGCAGCTATTGGAGTCGCAGGTCGTGGTTGCCGGATCGTAGATCGTTGGGTTTCCGGCAGCAGAAAAGTCGCCGGTGCGCTGGGCTTCGGTCGGAATCGTAAAGTAGGCTGGCTGATTGCCCTGCGTCAGTCTAAAGGCATCGTAGGAGCCGAAGAGGAACAACTTATTCTTGATAAGCGGGCCTCCAACAGTCGCGCCGTATTCGTTCTGATGTTCCGGCTGTTTGAATTTCTTACCCGCGGCAACCGGAACGAAATAACCCCACGTGTCGAGCGCGGTATTGCGAAAGAACTCAAAGGCTGAGGCATGCCACTTATCGGTGCCGGACTTCATGACAAAGTTCGATACACCGATGCCTTGGTATTGCGCGCCATAGCCGCCCGTTTCTACCTGAAACTGATCGATACTGTCGACGGAGAAGCCAGCCGTCATTGCGCGAGGATCACCTTGCGTAATGGTGGTAAGCTGAAGGCCTTCTACATAGATTTCGTTGACGTTCGAGCTCCCACTTCCGTTCACCTCGCCCGCCGATACGCCCGATTGAAATTGAACGCCCGGCACCAGATAAGAGAAGGCGGTGACATCGCGCTGCGCACCGTTCATATTCAGCGGCAAGACGGAATACTCCTCATTTTCGACGGTTCCGCCCAGCATGGCGTTGGTGGTCTCGAGCGCCGGGGGGGCCGCTGAAACCGAGATCGTCTCTTCGCTGGACCCGATGGACAGAACGATATTTAGTCCGAAATTTTGCAGCGCGTCCAGGACAACGTTTTCCTGGCTCGCCGTCTTGAATCGCGGGGCCTCTACGGTGACCGTATAGTTTCCCGGCGTGAGCGGTGAGATCACGTAGTACCCACTCGACGTAGTGCTCCGCTGCGTTTTGACCCCAGTTGCAACGTTCGTGGCCGTCACCGTCGCGTTTGGAACGACAGCTTGAGTCGGATCGGTAACTGTGCCCGAAATCGCAGCCTGCCCGCCAAGTTGTGTCTGGGCGGGGTGGCTCATGGCAAGAACGAGCACCGCGACCAATGCTGGGAATATTGTGCGTCTATTGGGCTGGAGCCGTAGTTGCTGCATATGGAGCAACCTGTGCAGGTGGTTAACCACTTCGATAACGACATGCTTCATTGAGTACCCTCCAAAAAATGAGACGGCCATCCAATTACGGTGCACCCCGCTTCAAGCTTCAGGAATCATCAGGCGTTGTCTGATTAATATCCGCTCCTGCGATCCCCTACTTCGCGACGCCAAAGCCGAGGTTGGCTCGTCGGATAGAATTTGTATACAGGCCAAAGGAAGGGCAACAGACAGAGACCGCTCCTAGCAGCTAGGCATCGGTTGTATGCAATTGATTAGACAGAGATTCGCGACAAACAATATTAAATACAATAGGGAAATTATTCCTGGATAAAGGCCACAACCTGTGGGGCTCCAGGGGTTTCGTCTGTGACTGTGGTCTTCAAGACAATCTGTACGCTCTTGTGGATGTCCTTTAGATCTGACGGATTACCAAGGCCACGCATTGTGTTCGGGTCCGTCAGAAACACACCAGCTGCCTCCGTTCCATAGGTATAGAGGCCGCCTACTGAGAGAATTACATGCCCGGTCTCAGCATTCCAGGTTCTCGATATGAGCGCATAGTCTGTCAGAATTGGGCTTCCTGGTCCGCGCTTGTGATCGAGGGGCTTGGACGTACTCCAGCACCATCCGCGAGCGGAAGGATTCTTGGCATCCTTAATATAGATGAGCTGCTTCACCGCATCGATTGCAAATGTGAAGCGCAGTTGGCGGGTCAGAAGCAGGTTCCAATCGTTGGTAAATGCTCCAACGAGAATGATTGGCCCTTGGTTCAAATCTGAAAGTGAACTCGAATCTTCCCGGCGCACCAATATATCCTTCCCATGTCCCCCCATGAATGTAGCCACTCGCGTCGCCGTGACGGTGTCGCCGAAAGGGATGGAACCGTTCCTTGAAATTGGCAGAACAGGCAAATAGGGCTCCTGATTTTCGGGAGGAGTAGTTGGGAGACCCTTGGATTCCCCCAAGATCAAGGGAACTGGGCTTCGCGCATCTAATATGGGTTTCCAAAAAGCCTCTTGAGCAGTCGCACTACGCATTGAGATATAGCCCCAGTATCCCGTAAGGCCCAGAATGACCGGCAGGGTACAAAGGACAAAAATATTTATAATCCTTTTCTTCCCTTGCGTTTGCGCATTGGCAATACGCCTGACGTCTGGAAGCTGACGCGGCCCAAGCTCTCCAGCCTCAATAGGAGCCGAAAGATCGTCCTGATTTCCGTTCACGATGGGGTCCTCGTCGAAAGAGGCTTCCCCGGGCTTCGCAGAGGCCGTTCCAAGGACAAATCTTGGGATATAGGAACCGGGAATAAGGCTGATCTGCAGTTGGGAACTGTGTTCCTCTGCCCCATAGTAGAGAGCGAGTCGTCTCCGAAGATCGGTCGCGGCAGTCCGCACAATGTGGTCCACATTGGTGTCGTACGAGAGCTTTCGCCCGAAAACAGCTTCACCAATTGTGCGCTCCTTGATTTGATCGACCGAACCGTTGAGCGTCTGCTCCACCACATACTGAAGGAACTCAATAGACCGCTTGCTTGATCTAAATCTTGGATCTTGAAAAATTAGATTCATCTGATCGCGGATCCTTTTCTCGGTCAAACCGGGCGTCGGATCTATGACAGTTGTCTTTGCCTCAAGCATATTGGCAAGAATTGTATCATTCTGATACAGGAGCCAGCCGAGGGCTATTCTCAGAGCAAAGGCCGTTCCTGTCCCGTCAGAAGCGGTCAGGTGTTGGCTCAAGTCTTGTCAATTTTCCGGGGCTGCGAATGTGATTGCGACCATGAAGACCCTG
>JAATFE010000162.1 GCA_015655365.1 Terriglobales bacterium | reverse complement strand
CAGCGTGCCGGCGAGCGGCGTCTATTCGAACGGCGTTTGCCAGGGCGTGTTCTCGCGCGGCAGCACAACGAACCTTACGGACTGGTACGGCCGGGTCTTCATGGATGCTCCCACGCAGTCCGGGGCGGTTTCCCTGGCGGTTTCGCCGGTTGAAAAGCTTCACGCCAGCGTTGGCTACCGCGTTACCTCCGTCTCGGGCAGCCAGTTCTTCCAGGATGCCCGCGCCGTCAACGGATCGCTCAACTCGACCTACCAGTCGCCCTTCCTGAGTGTCGCCTATGCGCTTCACAAGAACTTCATCTGGAGGGGCGAGTACAACTACTACGGCTACGGCGAGGGCGGCGTCTCCGGATCGCAGTACTGCAACACGGCGACTCCAACCACGATGAACCCCAATGTGGCTGTGGTGCCTTGCAGCACGCTGGCGGGCTTGACGGCTCAAGCCGGCCCGGCCTGGGGCTTCACGGCTCCGCGGAATTTCCACGCTAACAACGTAACCCTCGGACTGCACTACGAGTTCTAAATGAGACCGCAACTTCCCTAAAAACAGTTGGGGTGGGCCAGATTCAAGTCTTGCTGGTCCATCCCTTCTTCTCCAGGGAGGAGCGGAATCTCGCAGAACAAGGAGTGTCGATCCGAAGCAGGCAGACTAGAGCGGTTCCACAATTTACTTGCCCTAACTTTCATCGTGCAGGGTGGCATTTTTTTGAGGAAAATGCCACTTGTGAGCAATCACTTCGGGATACAGCAATTGTGGAACCACTGTAAAATCTGCTTCTTGAAGAAATTCCACACGACAGTTGCCTGGCACGCGTACACTGGCCGTGGAAATTCCGCAGGAGTTTTGTAAATGACCAAGACGATTCGATCTCAAGTAGCGCTGGTGGCGGTGGTACTTTTGGCCGGCACAATGGGCTTTGCCCAGTCTTCTGGGGAAGCGACTTACAGGTCCCGGTGCCAAAGCTGCCACGGCGCCAACGGGATGGCCGACACCTCGGTGGGCAAAGCCATGAAGGTGAAACCGGTATCCGACCCGGCGGTGAAGAAGTTCACGGTGGCGGCGATGGTCGAGGCCACCAAGAACGGTATGGGCAAGATGCCGCCGTTCAAGGACAAGCTTACCGACGACCAGATCAAGGCCTCGGCAGAGTATTTTCACGGGCTTGCCAAATAAGCGGGCACGGATCGAATTCACGGCCGGGCGAATGATCGACTGCCCAGCAACGAAAGCTTTTTACCCGCCCCTGCGACTAATCCTTGCCGCCGGGGTTTCTGCACGAAGAAGAACCCACGCTCTGGGTGCTCCCCGCATCCCGGCAGTGGCGGAACTCAAGGAGTCATGAATGACGAAGATGTTTAGATCCCAGTTGGTGTTGGCCGCAGTGATTGCCGTGGCCGGCGCCGTAGGCTTTGCCCAGTCCGGTGGCGAAGCAACTTACAAAGCCAAATGCCAGATGTGCCACGGCGCGACTGGAACCCCCAACCCCTCAATGGCGAAGGCGATGGGCATCAAGCCGACCTCCGATCCGGAGATCAAGAAGCTGACTGTGGAGCAGATTATTGCGGTGGTCAAGAGCGGCAAGGGCAAGATGAAGCCGGTTGCCGGGCTCTCCGAAGCGCAGGTCAAGGACTCGGCGACCTTTTTTCATTCTTTGGCAAAGTAACAATTCGTTCGATCCGGCCCGCTGGCAACGGCGGGCCGTCGTTTTGAAAGCGGGGGTGCGAAGTGTCCGTGTTGCAAAGAATCCGTGAGAACTGGGTGCGGCCGGCGCTGTTTTTTGGCAACAATCCCATCAGTCTGGCCGGAGGCGCCATCACGACAGCCTCTGGCATCACCATGCTCGCCTATTGGCTGGTTGAGATCCTGGGCCGGTCCAATGACAATCCTTACCTGGGCATCATCTTCTTTCTGATTCTGCCGGGCTTGTTTGTGCTGGGGCTGGTGCTGATTCCCATCGGCGTGATTCTGCGCCGCAGAGTGCTGCGGAAGGCCGGGCAGATCCCCGCGGAATTCCCCAAGATCGATTTCAACGACAAGATCTTCCGCCATGGAGTGGATATTGTCGTGCTGGCCACTATCGTCAATTTGCTCATTGTCTCCGTGGCGAGCTATCGCGGCGCGGCGTATATGGACTCGCCGCAGTTTTGCGGACAGTCGTGCCACGTGATGCATCCGGAATATGCTGCCTACAAGATATCGGCCCACTCCCACGTGGCCTGCGTGGATTGCCACATCGGCGCGGGCGCGGAATCGTATGTCAAAGCCAAGGTGAACGGCACCAAGCAGTTGATCGAGGTTGCGTTTCATCCCATGGCGGGCCTGGCTCCGCGCTTCATTCCCGACTACCCCACGCCGATTCCGTCGCCGGTGATGAACCTGCGCCCGGCGCGCGAAATCTGCGAAGGCTGCCACACGCCGGCCCGTTTCATCGGCGAAAAGCTGCTGGTCAAGTCCACCTTTGCCGACGACGAAAAGAACACGGAAACGCAGTCGGTGGTAGTTCTGCACCTGGGCGGGCGCGATTCGCTTTCGCACCTGACGGGCATTCACGGCGTGCATCTGGGGCACATCGAGTACATCTCGGCTGACCCAACCCGCACCGCCATCCCGTGGGTGCAGAAGCGGAACGACGATGGCTCGGTGACCGAGTTTGCCTCTTCGACCGCCGGCGGCAACATGCCCAAGGGCGAACGGCGGGTGATGGATTGCATCGATTGCCACAACCGGGCGTCGCACACCTTCCAGACGCCGGAAGATGCGCTCAACCGGGCCATGGCCGAGGGCGCGGTCAGTCCGGAACTGCCCTGGGTTCACAAGGAAGGCCTGGAACTGCTCAAGGCCAACTACGCCAGCCAGGACGAGGCACGCGTCAAGAT
>JAATFE010000432.1 GCA_015655365.1 Terriglobales bacterium | reverse complement strand
GCCAAGACCAAGCCCTTCGGCTTCCAGGCCTTTTATCCCGGCCCTGGACTGGGCGGCCACTGCATCCCCATCGACCCGTTCTACCTCTCATGGAAGGCGAAGGAATTCGACTTTCAAACCCGCTTCATCGAGTTGGCCGGCGAGGTCAATATCTCAATGCCCTACTTTGTGATCGATCAGCTTGCCGCCGGGCTCAACGAGCAGTGCAAGTCGATCAAGGGATCGAAGGTTCTGGTGCTCGGGCTGGCCTACAAGCGGGACATCGACGATTTACGCGAGTCGCCTTCGCTAACGATTATCGAGCTGCTGCGCGACAAGGGTGCTTTGGTCGCCTATAACGATCCGTTCTTCCCAACGGTGGGCCACGGCCGCCACTACGACCTGAACATGACCAACACACCACTGGACAATCTGGACCAGTACGACGCCGCGGTGATCGTGACCGACCACTCCGACTACGATTACAAGGCCATTGTGGAGCAGTCGCAACTGGTGATCGACACCAGGAATGCGACCAAGGGCATCGCCTCGCCCAAAATTGTGCACTGCTAGAGTCGAGTGCCCTTCAGGTCAGTAACGCCGCAGATGTCTGGTTCCCTGCCCTTGCGGTTTTTCCGTCGCAAGGACGGAGAGCCAGGATCGGCCCTTCAAGCGCGCCCGAAGACGGCTCCCGAGTCCATCGTGTATTAAGGCGGATTACCTCTAATAGTCTTTAACGGATCAAGTTCAAGCAAAGCGAGTTACAACAAGGGCGAACGCCGGAGTTATCAGCGGCGTTCGCCCTTTTGTCAAAGTGAACTAACTTACCACCATTCCATCAAGCGGCCGGAACCGACTTTGGCGGTGCTCTCGGGCTTTTCCGTGCGAACCAGCAGGAGCGGAATGTGAACCAGGCGGATGAGCTTCTCGGCAATGGATCCGAAAACGAGCGGATGCCAGCCGGTGAGGCCGTGGGTGGAGATGACGATCATGTCGATATGCTCGTTCTCAATCACGTCCAGGATGCCACCGGCGATGTCGGTCCCAACCACGACGCTGGAGGTTGCCTTGATGCCCTTGGAGGCAAGGCCGGCCAGAGAAACCTTAAAATGCTCTTCCGCGACTTTCTTCGCGCTCTCGATGTTTGCGTCCTCGGGAACTACATTGACGAGAATGACTTCGGCATGAAAGTGCTGGGCAAGCACGGTCGCCTGCTCCAGGGCCAGGTGGGACGATGGGCTAAAGTCGATGGGCAAAAGGATCTTTGCGGGAATGGTGCTGTATGCGTACGCTTCGGACATTGCAATCTCCTTGCCGTACACCGCGCGTGGACGGCCTCTCTTTTTTCGGCCACCATCATAGCAAGGCGGTGTTCGCTTCGATAAGTGACAGGGGACACACATAAACCGCGGGTTAAAACAAGTCTGCCGACCCGAGAGACTGCGTTTTGTCAATCTTGGGCTGCGGCTTCCTTCTTCCGACTGTTTCCGGAAAAGAGAGTGGGAGAAACTCTGCGAGGCCACCGGAGGCCCAAATGGCCGAGCCACGATTGGCAGAGAAGTGCAACAAGAGCCAGAGCCGTGCCAGCCATGACCACCAGGTCACTGGCGACGGTGGCGCGTTCCAGATAATCCTGCGAGAGGCGCAGCTTGTCTGGTGTTACGACAGTTTTGAAATAGTGGAGCGGGTCGGGAATCAAGGCCAGGAACTCGCTCTCGCGGCAGTACTTGAGGGTGGCGGGATCGGTGAGGCCGGGACGCACCGCGAGCAGAAGGCCGTAATCGTGTTTGAACTCCTCGGTCAATTCGGGAATCACAGGGCGCGGCCCCACAAGACTCATGTCGCCGCGCAAGACATTCCAAAGTTGGGGCAATTCGTCGAACTTGTAGCGGCGCAACCAGCAGCCAATGCGGGTGATGCGCGGATCGTCGCCGAAGGTGTAGGCTGGGCCGCCGCGGGAGGAGATCATGGTTCTGAGCTTCAGCAACTCGAAGCTGCGGAATCCGCGTCCCATGCGAAGCTGGCGAAAGAGCGCCGGGCCTGGAGAATCCAGTTTGGTCAGGATTGCGGCAAAGATGAGGAATGGAAATGCGGCGATCAGCAGCAATCCGGCAAATACAATATCCACGCTACGCTTGAACACGTACCCCCCCATGCAGACAGTCTTTGCGTTCCGATCCGGAAGAGGGATCGAAAATGCACAGAGGAATCGTTCTCGGCGGGTTCAGGAACCCATGCTTCCAGGACGCCAAAGCAGCCAGCTAGAGCATTTTCGGAATACATATAGACCTTTTAAGGGACGTGCAAAGTGCCTTTTTCTTGAGGAAAAAGGCACTTTGCCGCGTGCTTTCGGTCTACAGCAATTCCGAAAATGCTATAGTCGGCCGCCCCCTGGTACGTCCTCTCCTGCTCACCACCTGAGCCGATCCTATCGACGTTGCGCAGACAAAGACCCTGAGGCAGGGGCTTCCGCTGGGGCAAGTAGATGCGATACTTACAGGAAACATCGTTCCCGGTAGTCATGTCAAGCAGTTCATTGCGCTCAGGAAACTTTTCCGGGGCGGTATCGATTCTGGCAACGCGGGTATTACGCCACCAGTTCGCGGGCGCGGATGGTTTCTTTGCGCACGGTGAGGCGCTCGATCAGGTCGGCGCGCACCTCGTAGCCGCGGCCAGGCGTGTCTGGAATGGCGATCTCGCCTGCCGAAGAAACCGTCACTTCGGGTTCGACGATGTCGTCCTTGAAGTAGCGGGCCGAGGCGGAGACGTCGCCGGGCAGGGTGAAGTTTTCGAGAGACGAGAGCGCGATGTTGTGGGAGCGGCCAATGCCTGTCTCCAGCATTCCACCGCACCAGACAGGGATGCCGCGCTCCTGCGCAGCGTTGTGTACGGCGATGGCCTCGGAGAATCCGCCCACGCGGCCCAGCTTGATGTTGATGATCCTACAGGACTCCATTTCGATGGCCGCCAACGCGTCGCGGCGGTTGTGAATCGACTCGTCGAGGCAGATGGGCGTGTTGAGCCGCTTCTGAAGCATGGAGTGGTAGTAGAAATCGTTGTGCCACAAGGGCTGCTCAATCATCAGCAAGTTATAGGCGTCAAAGGAGGTCAGATGGTCCGCGTCGCGGAGCCGGTAGGCCGAGTTGGCGTCGCAACTGAGGGTGATGTTGGGCCAGCGGTTGCGCACCTGCTCGAAAACCTCAACATCCCAGCCCGGCTTGCATTTGAGCTTGATGCGCCGATAGCCGGCGGCCAATTCCCGCTCAATGGTCGCCATCAACTCGGGGATGGAGGGCTGAATGCCCAGGGAAACGCCGCAGGGAATCACTTCGCGCACCCCGCCCAACAATTGCGAAAGTGAAAACCCCTCGCGTTGCGCTTCGAGATCCCAAATGGCGTCTTCCAGCGCGGCCTTGGCCATGTGGTTGCCACGCACACGGCGAAAGGTGCCTGGACACTCGCCACCGTGCTCTGGCGAGGTTTCCGCGAGCATCGGACCCAATTCCTGGAGGATGACCATCCAGGCGCTGTCAGTCCACTCTGCCGAAAAATACGGCTGCTCGGAGGCAGTGCACTCGCCCCAGCCGGTCAGTCCTTCGGACTGGATCTCCGCCAGCAGAACGCGGCGGTTGCGGGTGACGCCAAAACTGGTCTCAAAGGGGCGCACCAGCGGCATGTGCAGTTCGCGCAGAATGACGGCATCGATTCTCATAGGTCCTTGTATTCCTTGGGGGTTGAGGCGTCTTGCGGCAGGGAGAAAGGTCCCAGCTCAAAGACACCATTTCCTTGCGCATCCCGGGCAAAACCAAGCACAGCCAAGCCCTGGGAAAATGCCTGCTGAAACTTGCGGCGGTTCTTCAACTGAACGGCGAGCGCCCGTTCCCGCCCCGCTTCGCTGCCCTTCCACTCGTAGATCGCGGCGGGGACCACGATCCGTTCTGCAATGCTCTCTGCTGCCCTGTGGCCCGCAAGAATGGCTTGTACGCGGGGCGAATCCATCTGCCACTCGGCCACTAACCGGTCGGTCGGCAGGCCACCCTGCAGTCGAGATGAGGATACACCATAGAAATTCACCTCGTAACTGCGAACGATGGAACCCAATTTATGCACGTTGAGGTAAGCATTCTTAATTTCCAGCGGATCGAAGGTCCATTCCATGTGGCGGATGCCGCGCGACAAGGCTTCCTTGCGCTGTTCCAGCTTGAGCCGAGCGCCCAGCCCGCGGTTGCGGTAGCCCTCGCGCACCGCCAGCATGTGCGAGTGGAGATAGGCGCGAGGCGTGCCGTTGCCCGTTTTCACGCCGGGCAAAGACAAGACAAAACCCACAAGAGAATCGGAACTGCCTTCGGCCGGAGTGCCGGGAATTTCCGTATCGAAGGCACCCATGATCTGGCCGCCGATCTTCTGCGCCACGCGATGGGCCTTGCGCGGAATGACGTCGGTAGGGTCGTAGCCCCAAGTCTCGACCTGAAGCTGTACACAGGCCTCGAGCTCGTCAAAACCGCTACAATTGCGGATCACGATCATGGCCGCGCCTCCGCTTCCGAGGCGGCCAGCTTGCGCTTGGCCCCGGCCCACAGCGCTTCCAATTCGTCCGCCGATAAATCTTCCAACGGCTGAAGCGAGGCCAGTTCCATCTCCCGGAACCTCTGGCGGAAGCGGCGATTGCAGCCGCGCAGGGCCATCTCCGCATCCACGCCAAGGTGGCGGCTCAGATTCACCACGGTGAACAGCAGATCGCCCAACTCGGCCTCGACCGCCGGCTTGCGGGCCGGGTCGCCGGATGCGGCTTCGGCCTCCAACTCCGCGGTCTCTTCGGCCACCTTGGGCAGCAACTCGCGCCAGGTGGGCCAGTCGAAGCCGGATTTTGCGGCCTTGGAGCCCAGTTTGGCGGCTTCGGCCAGGGCCGGCATGGCGCGCTGCACGCCGTCGTGCCGCGAAGGAGCGCCTTCGGAAACGGTGCCGTGTTTCTTCTCGGCTGCCTTGATCTGGTCCCAGTTGCGCAGGACAGCGCTTGAAGAGCCCTTTACATTGGGGTCGACTTCGGCCCGGTTTCCGGCGGCGCGGGAGGCCTGTTCGCCAAAGACGTGGGGGTGACGGCGTATGAGCTTGTTGTTCAATTGGTCGAGGACATCGGCGATGGTGAAATGGCCTTCGTTGGCGCCCATCTCCGCGTAAAGCAGCACCTGGAGCATCAGATCGCCCAGTTCCTCGGCCAGATGCGGCCAGTCGCGGCGATCGATGGCGTCGAAGACCTCGTAGGTCTCTTCAAGCGTGTATTTGCGGATGGAATCGAAGGATTGTTCGCGGTCCCAGGGGCAGCCATCGGGGGCGCGCAGGCGCGCCATGATTTTGACCGACTGCTCGAACAGGGCCGCGGCCCGCGCCGGATCGGTTGCGGGTTGCGGCGCGGAGGCCTGGGAAATTGAGCTTTCAGGCGGAAGGTCCATGCACCTCCAGTCTACCCCGAGCGGGAGCGGTGCGCGCCGCGTCTCCACGAGTGGCCCGATCGCAAATGACTGAAAGCTCGCCCCATCGCAGGTGGCCGTATACTCAAATTCGCCTATGATTCGCATTCTTGGAACGATTTTTGCAGGGCTGCTGGGACTGGCCTTTGGCAGTTTCCTGAACGTGTGCCTGAGCCGCTGGCCGGAGGTCGAGAGCGTGGTTCAGCCGCGCTCGCATTGCCGTAGTTGCGACCATACGCTGGCGTGGTGGGAGAATATTCCGCTCTTCAGTTGGCTGGCTTTGCGGGGACGCTGCCGCGGCTGCCACAGTTGGATTGGGGTACGGTATCCCGCAGTGGAATTTGCCGTGGGCGCGCTGTGGACCTACTCGGCGTGGCAGCTCCCGCCGTGGGACCTCGCGCCGGATGCGCCGGTGGGTCTCATCTACTCCTGGCTGGCGGTTGTTGTCTGGAAGATGATTTTCTACTGGATATTGGTTGCCCTGGCTGTGCTGGATGCCGAGAATCTCTGGCTTCCCAACTGGATCACGCTTCCGGG
>JAATFE010000147.1 GCA_015655365.1 Terriglobales bacterium | reverse complement strand
TCCGTCTACAACCTCTTCGAGGCGGTGGCGGAGCCGTTCCTGGTTCAGCCGACCATCATCTACGACTATCCGGTGGAAGTTTCGCCGCTCTCCAAGGCCAAGCCCGACGATCCGGCCCACGTGGAGCGCTTCGAGTTCTTCTGCGGCGGATTCGAGCTGGGCAATGCCTTCAGCGAGCTGAACGATCCGGCCGAGCAATATAAGCGGTTTGAACAGCAGCTCGTGGAACGCCAGCACGGCGACGACGAGGCGCACCAGATGGACGAAGACTACGTGCGCGCCCTGGCCTACGGTCTGCCTCCGACCGGTGGCGAAGGCATGGGCGTGGACCGCCTGGTGATGTTGCTGACCGGCTCCCGCTCCGTCCGCGACGTGATTCTGTTCCCGCTGATGAGGCCGGAAAAGCAGGAGCCAGAGAACAGAGATCAGAGATCAGAGATCAGAGATCAAGAGGCAGAGATCAAAGAACAGGAAACAGAAGAAGCTGGCGAGTAAAGATCTGTGCTTTCCCACCCTTGCCGCAAGAACAGGAACGCGGCAAGGATGGGGCACCCAACTAAATCGCCGATTCCCTGCTTTCTACTCCCTACTCCCTATTCCCTATTCCCTATGCCCTTTCGTGAAACACCCCAGGAGCATCGATACCCAGTGAACATTCTCTTTGTCGGCGACATTTTCGGCAGCGCGGGGCGCAGGATTGTGCGCGAACACATCGGCCACGTGTGCGAGGCCAACGAAGTGGACCTGGTGGTGATCAATGCCGAGAACGCCGCGGGCGGCTTTGGCGTGACGCCGCAGATTGCCGAAGAGCTGTTCGACCTGGGCGCGGACGTGCTAACCACCGGCAACCACGTCTGGGACAAGCGCGAACTGATCGACTATTTGAAGTCCGTTCCGGCCGACAGCCAGGAGCGGCCCCGCCGCGTCATCAGGCCGGCCAACCTGCAACCGGGGCTGGCGGGCTACGGCATCTTTGAGGGCACCACCCAGGGCGGCGTGGAGTATGCGGTGATCGACCTGCAAGGCTGCGTCTTCATGAACACCACCAACGACCCTTTCCACACCGTCAACGCCATGCTGGCCAGCGTCAAGGCCAAGGTGATCCTGGTGGATTTCCATGCCGAGGCGACCAGCGAGAAGGTGGCGATGGGCTGGTATCTGGATGGCCGCGTGACCGCCGTGCTGGGAACGCACACCCACATTCCCACCGCCGACCAGCGCGTGTTGCCGGGCGGAACCGCCTACCAGACCGATGTGGGCATGAGCGGCCCCTACGACAGCGTGATCGGCGTCGAAAAGGAACTGGTGCTGCATCGCTTCCTGACCGGCATGCCAGGCAAGTTCGAAGCCGCCAAGGGAAACCCGAAGATGTGCGCGGCCCTGATCGGCTGCGATCCCATGACCGGGCGCGCCTTCTCCATTCAGCGGATCATGCTGGGAGAGTAGCGGTGACAGAGATCAGAGAACAAGGGTCAGAGATCTAAAGATCAGAAGTCAGAGATGGCTGTCGCTGAATTCTTGAACTGCGGCTGCTGCGGGATGGTTTGCCTTGCAAATCTGCCGGGGGATTGGCTTGCCTTGCATCGCAACCGGCGTTCGATGAACGACTATATCTTTATCCAGCCACACCTGCGCGTGTGCGGCCTTCAGCAGCGTTGCCGCCCATTGAGAGCCTCTCTTTTGCTGCGGTGCAGCCGTGGCGTCAAGCAACGCGGCTGCGGCGTCATCAGGACTCGAAACCTGCCGGATGGACAAGACTCATTACTCCACGCGAGCCAAAGCTTATCGCTACGGCGCAGGACCGGTTCGTCAGGGAAAGCACGGCGCAACAACAAAAAGGGCAGCCTGCGCAGGCTGCCCTTAATGGTCCCAGGAATGGGTTATTCAGCGCCGTATCGATACCCGATCAATGCGCGGCTTTGTGTCCGGCAGCCGGCTTGTGGACCGGAGCAGCGGTCTTCTTCCTTTCGGGCAGCAGAACGCCATCGCGAAGGCTGATCAGCGCGGATTGGGCTGTGGTGGCCGTCGCGGCAACCTGCGTAAAGGAATCGTAGAAGCCATCCAACTCGGCCGCGGGCTGAGTCTTGAACTCGGCACCGACCGCAGGAATGTCCTTGTCCGCCAGCGGAGCCTTCATGTTGACGATGAAGTCGGCGACCTTGGCGTCCTTGGCATCCTGGGTAACGGCAAGCTTGATCACGGTTGCGGTCGCTTCGATGACCACTCCCGGAACCGGTGTTGCCTTGTCCTTCATCAGGGCCCAGAGCTTGTCGGCATCTTCTTTGGTGCCAGCGGCCAGGATGAACTCCTTGTCGCCGAGGTTGAGGCTGTTCAGATCCGAAGTCTCGACGACCACCTTGTGCGCGATCTCAGCCGGCGTTGCGGCAGCGGAAATCTGGAAGGTGTCGGCGGGGAAGACAGTC
>JAATFE010000528.1 GCA_015655365.1 Terriglobales bacterium | reverse complement strand
TTGCGCCGCATGGTATGCGGATCTTCCCAGTGGTTGGTGGGGCCGGCCTCGTCCTCGGTGGCGGAACAGATAAAGGTCCGTTCTTCAACTCGCGCCACATCCCGCGGGTCAGAGCGCGCATAGAAGCACCCGGGCCAGTTCACCTCGTTCAGCCGCTGAAACGTGCCCGTTGCAACCATTTCGTCGCAGAGCTTGTCGTACTCCTGCACGCTGCCGTCAACCCAGTGAATGGTTTCCGGCTGTGTGAGTTCGGCCATCAATTCCACCCATCGAATCAAGTGTGCATTTGTGGTCGGTGGGTGTATGGTTCCGGCGGGGCTTAAGCTGTTTTTCATCAAGATGAATGGATCCTTTCTGGTTCTGTGCATGGCCACTGCGGATGCAATGCGGCAGTGCAGTGATCAGGGGGCGGGTGCGGATAAAGTGCGCATTCGAATTCAGCGTATCCCGCGCCTGCCACGCGCCGCAGCCGACAAGGATCAATCTAATGCAGCCAATAGGCCACTCGTCATGCAGACATGTGAGACACATGTAACGATCCGGTATTTCGAGGGCGCTTCTTTGCTGAGATGGTCCTTTTTCGGCAATCTATCGACAGAGGCAATTGTGTCGGAGCTTGCGCGACCCACGCGGAGACGCGATGTCTCAACCTAAGTGGGAAAGGGGCAACATCGCGGGCCCAGACACCCAGGGATACGCCTTGGCGGCTCTTCTGTCAGAGGGTGATTTGCTGTCAGAGTTTCCGTTGAACCTTAAGCCTAGCTGAAGGGCAGCACGGGATTCGGCTTCAATCGAAGGCAGGCAACAGTTTGCCCCGCGCGGATCTCAGGCCGCATTCCTCTAAAGGCAGTTCGGAGGCTGCTGAGCGGGAAGGAAACATGCCTCAATGCAGGGGAAAGTCAGAAGCCGCAACATAGCGCCGAAAGCTTGGATCTATTGTAGATACGCGGCTAAACGTGGTGAAACATGCCGCAGCGAATGTAATATACATGTACATCACATCCCGGTTGCGCAGCCCGGTACTCGACCCGTCTACAATCCTCTCAATATCATAATCTCTGGTTGCTGAGAAGTTTGAGTTGTATTGCGAGCCGTATTCTCTTGGGATGTTCTGGCAAGAAGGCGTCGGATACGAAGGCCCAGCATCCCCGGATTGATCTCTCAAGGAGAACACACGATGAGTTTCACTCGGCGTCGCTTCATGACTTCAGCACTTACGGGCGGGGCGATTGCCGCCGCTCTTCCTACTTCAGCGTTTGGCCAATTTCTCAATGCGCCCCGTCACGGTCTGCCGGGCAGTTTGAACGAGCGCTATGCCAAACTGGACGCCATCCTGCGCGAACCCATTTTCAAGCGGTCGCTGTTTCCGGACCCGGTGATCATCGAGTCGGTCGAACTGCTCCTGCGCGATAAGCAATACATTTGTCGAGTCCGCTCCAAGGACGGACACGAGGGTATTTCGGTCTCGAATTCGCAACAGATGGAAGTCCTCTACCCGATATTCTTGAAGCGTATCGCTCCCTTCTTTATCGGCAAGGACGCGCGCGACATCGAAGATCTGATTCCGGCCGCTACCGTCAATGAGAACAACTACAAGTCCCAGGGTTTGGCAATCTGGGTGCCGCTGGCGACCATCGAATTTGCCATTCTCGACATGTTCGGCAAAATGGCCAATCGTCCGCTCAGCTTGCTGATCAGTGATAAGGTTTACAACCCGACAATCTCGGTTTACCAGGCCAACGGCGAGCGCGACATTACCGCCGAGGAGACCATCGAGCACTTGCAGCGCGATGTTGCCATCTCGCATGCCAAGGCGATCAAGTTCAAACTGGGCGGACGCATGAGCCATCCGGAATTTCCCGTCGGGCGAAGCAAAAAGTTGATCCCGATGGTTCGCAAAACCTTTGGCGACCAGATGATCATCTCCGCCGATGCCAATGGCTCTTACACCGCGGAAGAAGCGATCCCAATTGGCAAGCTGATGCAGGAGTACAAGTACGCTTTCTATGAAGAGCCGGTTCGGTTCGATTGGTACGAAGAGACCAAGCGGGTGGCCGACGCACTGGAAATCCCGATCGCCGGCGGCGAGCAGGAGCCCAGCACTCATAACTTCCGCTGGCTCGTCGCCAATGGCGGACTCTCCATTGTCCAGCAGGATATGTTCTACTTCGGCGGCATGATCCGCTGCATGCAGGTTGCCCGCATGGCGCACGCCATGGGCAAACAATGCATTCCCCACATCTCGTCCACCGGTCTGGGCTATGTCTATATGATGCACTTCGTGTCGTGCATTCCGAACTCCGGGCCGTATCACGAGTTCAAGGAATTCAACAATGTGTTGCCCTACCACTGCGAAACATCGACATTGCGGAGCAGCGAAGACGGCGTCATCAAGGTGCCGACTGGTCCTGGCCTCGGTGTAGAAATTGACCCTGACTTCCTGAAGAAGTGCAAGGTCCTAACCGCTTAAAACAAATTCAGAATTACCATGCTGTGAAGTACGAGTCCACTCTTTGAGCGGACTCGTACTTCACAGCATTTTCAGGAGATTTCCAAACAATGAAAAATTGGTCTGTTCTTTGCACCCTTGCCTGTGTTCTCGTTCCCGTCTTCGCCCTGGGCCAGGACGGAAACGTCACGGTATGGACGAAGGGTGTTCCCCCTGGCGGAATTACGCAGAAGGTCGACTTCGGCGATCATATCCTCTCTATTTCACACCGCGAGAAAGACGGCTTGGCCGAAGTGCACACGAAGAAGGCCGATGTGATGGTCATTCAGTCAGGCACGGCCACGCTGGTAACAGGCGGTGAAGCGATCGATCCCGTCACCGTTGCGCCGAATGAGCTTCACGGGTCGGGTATTCGCGGCGGCGTAAAACGCACCGTGTCGCCCGGCGATGTGATCGAGATTCCCGTGGGCGTTCCCCATCAGTTCTTTCT
>JAATFE010000086.1 GCA_015655365.1 Terriglobales bacterium | reverse complement strand
TGGCCCTCGTCTCGACGCTCCTCGCCTCCTTCGATCCCGCCCCCGCAAACCGGCTCATGCGCTAGAGCGAAACTAGAGTCCCTGTGGCCCGGTGAGTTTCATGCAGGGTCGCCGCTCCCTGATGGTCGCGTCGACTTTGGTGTAGTGCTTTCGGGATACACCAACTCTGGTTTCGCTATAGCATCGCTCCGGTTCTACCCGGACCTATCGCGCGGAAAACTGGGCTTCCAAACGTCGGAATCGGCAAAAAGCTCTTTCCTCCTCCATTGCTCCGCTTTTATGCGGAGAAATGGGGCGAAGTTGCTGCTTTCAGGCGAACGATTTTTCGAGAATAAGGCGCTTATTCGGTTTCCAGAGACGCCAATTGGCACGTTTTTGCTGCCTTATTGGGAACCAAGCGGAAAGCCCTGGGTTTGTACTTCCGATCTAACTCCAAGACCGATTTGATCTGTATAGTTATTGCCAGAAGAGTTACTAAGAGCTTGTTTCAAAAGTGTCTCGGTAGGGCTCCATTGAAATGGCCGCGGCCTGTAAGGCCCGGGCATTTTTTTGGCGATTTCGGCACGGCTTAAGTCGTGCCCTGACACGATGCTGACCTTAGGACGAGTTTATCCGCAGCCTGTTCATCCCTCCACAGAGAATGGAGCGCACCACCTTCGCGGCGATTGTCTGTCGCAAAGGTGGAAAGACTGAAGGTTCGATTCGCAGCGAAGATCGACGCTGGCACGGACAAGCTGAAGGCTGGAAGCCAGCGGCTAAAAGCTGCCTCATGCATCCCTCGACCCGTTCCGATCATCATTCAGGTATGAGCCATCCACTGTTTTCGCCTTTCCAGCTTCGTTCAGTCGAGTTTCCCAACCGCATCGGCGTTACCCCCATGTGCCAATACTCCGCACGGGATGGCTTCGCCAACGATTGGCATCTGGTTCACCTGGGTAGCCGCGCCCAGGGCGGTGCGGGCCTCATCATTGTCGAGGCGTCGGCGGTCGTGCCGGAGGGGCGCATCTCGCCCGGGGATCTCGGCATCTGGAAGGATGCTCATGTTCCGGAGCTACAGCGCATCGCGGATTTTCTCCATTCGCAGGGGGTGCGCGCCGGCATTCAACTGGCGCACGCCGGGCGCAAGGCCAGCATGAGCGTGCCCTTCGGCGGAGAGCGGTTGCTGCTTCCCGACGAGGGCGGCTGGCAGCCGGTAGCGCCCAGCGCCGTGCCCTTCTCGCCTGTTTACGCCGTGCCCCTGGCTCTCGACCGTGCCGGAATCGCTGCCGTGGTTGAGGCTTTTGCCCAGGCTACGCGCAGGGCCCTGGCCGCCGGATTCGATTTTGTCGAGATTCATGCCGCCCATGGTTATTTGCTGCACGAGTTTCTTTCGCCGCTCGCCAACCAGCGCCCGGACGCCTACGGGGGCAGCTTCCAAAACCGCTCCCGCCTGACGCTCGAAGTGGTGGACGCGGTGCGCGCCGAGTGGCCGGAGCACTTGCCGCTGTTCGTCCGCATCTCCGCCACCGACTGGGCCGAGGGCGGCTGGAACCCCGACGAGTCGGTGGAGCTTTCCGGGCTCCTCCGCGAGCATGGAGTCGGCTTGGTGGATGTTTCCTCGGGCGGCATGGTGCCCAACGTGGAGATCCCCACCGGTCCCGGCTTCCAGGTCGAGTTTGCGTCCAGAATCCGTCGCCAGGCTGGCATTCCCACCGCCGCCGTGGGCCTCATTACCGACGCCAAACAGGCCAACGCGGTGGTGGCGAAGGGGGACGCCGATCTCGTCTTCATGGGCCGCGAAATGCTGCGCGATCCCTATTGGCCGATGCACGCGGCGGTGGAACTTGAGGAAGCCGCCAGTTGGCCGGCCCAGTATCTTCGCGCCGCGCCCCGCCACTCGCCCGAACGCAAGTCCATCAGCCTGCCCGAATAGGCGAAAAGGCAGGCCGGAAAGCGCTCCGGCCTGCCTCTTAAAAATAACTGTTGGCCAACTTGGCGCACTCTTTACGATTTTGCTACACAAATTGTGCAAAACGTGGCATATACTGCGTTTAGAGAAAGGCATCCCTCGGTTGAGGCGCCTGTCTCCCACACATCATGGCCAGCCAACTGTCCCAGAAGCGCGCCTTCGATTCGCCTGCGATCCCGGACCGTCTCTATTTCAAGATTGGAGATGTGGCGAAAATCTGCGCGGTCGAAACCTACGTTCTGCGCTTTTGGGAGACGGAGTTTCCTCAACTCAAGCCCAACAAGAGCGGAACTGGCCAGCGGCTCTATCGCCGGCGGGATGTCGAGCTGGCGCTGGAGATCAAGCGGCTGGTCCATGTGGAGGGCTACACCCTGGCCGGCGCGCGGCAGGTTTTGGGGCAGGGTAGTCGCCACAGCGAACCCCAGCGGGACCCCGAGCCGAGTCTGCCCGTGGTGGAAGCAGAGCCGGGAGAGCGCAGGGAAGACGTTGCCGCCACGATTGGCCGCGCCCGCGCCGAGTTGCGCGAGATTGCCGGCCTGCTGGCTTCGCCGGAGCCCAAGCCGCGGCACCGCCGCTCGCGCATGACGGCTTTGCCGGACCCGGCCGACTCGCTGTTTCCGATTTAACGCGGAGCGGCATCGCCCAATCAACAGGCTCAAAAAGAAATTTGGCGTTGTTCAGAACGCGGCCACCATGCCAGGATTCCTCCAGACACTCGATCCACCCTCTGAACAACGCCAACATTCCAACAACGAGCTTATTGAACTAATGGTCGGGACGGGCAGATTCGAACTGCCGACCCCTCGCACCCCAAGCGAGTGCTCTACCAGGCTGAGCCACGTCCCGACACAATCGAGCCGGCTCCGGGGAGCCGGCTTCGAGTTCTTCATCAGTTTACACCAGCGTGGCCTTTTGCGCAGAGCGGCAATGAACTTTCGCTGTACAAAGCGGAATGCTTGCTACGCCGGCGTTTCGACGCTCAATTTTAGTGCGCCGGGGGAACGAACTCCGACGGCAAGGCGGAGCCTACGCCGAAGAAGAACTCTTCCATCTGCGCCACCAGAAACTCTTGCGCCTGCGGGGTCCAGGGTTGAAGGCGGTACTCGTTCAGCAGCATCTTCTGCCGGTCGACCCACTCGGCCCAAGCCGCCTTCGACACGTTCTTGAAGATTTTCTGACCAAACTCCGAGTCGAAGGGCGGCTCTTCCAGGCCCTCCATCTCCTTCTTGTTGCGAACGCAAAAAACCATGTGTGCCATCAGTCCACTCCAGCTTCAATTGTATTGGATCGGGTGGCTGCGAGGCACGAACACGGGGCCGGATCACAGGTTGGTGGAGGAGTTTCGCAGCGAGCCTACGGGCCCCTGATGCGATTTCTCATGCATACCCCGGATTGCGCTGCGCTCCATCCGGGGCTATTATCGGCGCTCCCTACCGGGAGCAGGGCCAAGTGCCATCCGTCTCAGTAGGAAAGCGAGTCGGTTCAGGAACAAACAACGCCGGCCCCACCGCAGGGAGCTACTTCTTTCTCCCCTTTTTGCCGAGCTTGTTTCTGGCCTTGGCGGAACGCACCGGGGCGGTCTTGCCCTTCTTGTGCTTTGCCTTGGGGCGCGACGGCCCGCCCTTTTTGCCGGTCAGCGCCAGTTCCTCTCCGACAACCGAGAATTGCAGCTTGCGTTCCTGGGCCAGGATGCGGTCCAGAATCACATGCACGCGGTCGCCGGCGCGGTAGCAATGGCCGGTGTGCTCGCCCACAACCTCGTGCGTGTTCTCGCGCCAGGAGTAGCGGTCGCTGCGCAGCGACTCGATGGGAACCAGCCCTTCGACAAACAGGCCGGTCAACTCCACAAAGAGCCCGTACTTGGCTGGATTCAGCACCAGCGCCTCGAACTCTTCGCCTACCCGGTCCTGCATGAAGCGGACCTTCTTCCACTCCACCAGTTCGCGCTCCGCCTCGGCGGCGCGGCGCTCGGTGGCGCTGGTCTCCTCGGCAATCTGCGCCAGTTCCGCCTCGGGAATCGGCGGCTGCCCGGCGAGGTTGGTTTTAACGTTGGTCCCAAAAACAGCCGCAGGTCCTTCGACTCGCTTCGCTCGCTCAGGATGACAAGGGATAGGCAGTGCTTCGTTGGGATGGGTCCACGGCGAGCTTTGGCGGCCCTCCGCAACCTCGCCCTTGCCCACCACGCCCGAGGCTAGCAGCGACTTCGCGATGCGATGCACAATCAGGTCGGGATAGCGCCGGATGGGCGACGTGAAGTGCGTGTACGAAGGCGCGGCCAGGGCAAAATGGCCCCCGTTGATCTCGGAGTAGCGCGCCTGGCGCAGGGAGCGCAGCATCAGGTAGCTCAAGATGCGCTCTTCCGGCTTGCCCTCGATCCGCTTGGCCAGCTTCTGATACATGCGCGGCGTCACGGGAATGTCCTCGGGCACCTCGATCTCTCGCGCCTTGCGCCCGGTGCCGTAGGAGTCCCTGCGGTCGCCGCGGGTCTGGATGCGCTTCACCGGCAATGCGCCGAGGCCCAGCGTGTAGCCGAAGGCCGCAGCCAGTTCCTCGAATTGCACCACGCGCCGCGGTTCCGGTTTCTCGTGGATGCGGTAAATCGACGGCACGCCCAGGTCTTCGAGCCAGGTGGCCACGCACTCGTTGGCCGCCAGCATGAACTCCTCGATCAGACGGTTGGCCCAGGTCCGTTCGGACCTGGTGACACCGCGCATCTGGCCCTGTTCGTCGAACTCGATGACCGGCTCGGGCAGGTCGAAGTCGATGGAGCCCCGTTCTTCGCGGCACTTATTCATCAACTCGGCCAGCTTCTTCATCCGCTCGAAGGCCGGCGTCAGGGCGGCATAGCGCGCCCGCACCTCGGCGTCGCCTTCCAGAATGGCGTGAACTTCGTTGTAGGTCATGCGCGCGGCCGAGCGGATGACGCCCTTCGCAATCTCGTAGCTCTCGATGCGCCCGGCAGCGTCCAGTTGCATCACACAGCTCAGCACCAGCCGGTCTTCGCCGGGGCGCAGGCTGCAAATGTCGGTCGATAGCTCCTGCGGTAGCATGGGAATGGCGCGATCCGGAAAATAAACGCTGGTTCCGCGCAACCGCGCTTCCAGGTCGAGGTCGGTCCCCGCCTGCACATATTCCGAAACGTCGGCGATATGCACTTGCAGCTCGTACCCCGCGCCATGGGCGCGCTCGGTGACCAGGACCGCGTCGTCGAAGTCGCGCGCCGTTTCGCCGTCGATGGTCACAATGGGCAGATCGCGGAAGTCTTTGCGCTGGGCAACTTCTTCCAGATCCAGGTGGGCCACGCTGCGCGCTTCCGCCAGCACCTTTTCCGGGAAGATCCGCGGCAACTGGTGCTTGCGGATCATCATTTCGACATCGACGCCAAAGTCGTCCGGATCGCCCAGAACCTCGATCACCTTGCCAATGGGCTCGCGCGTCGGCGTGGGCCAACTGGTGATTTCCACATCGACGATCAGGCCTTCCAGGTCGTTGTGCTCCGCCGCCGCAGCGGCTCCCGTGCCCAGCACGCGATGGGGCGTGGCGGCCTCGTCTACTTCCGGCAGTTCCTTGCCGACAGGAATCAGAATGTTCTGCGTCATCCGGTCGTCGAAGGGTACCACCCAATTGCCCGGCGCCCGCTTGGAACGCGCATAGTGAAAGGTTCCCACCACGGTCGTGTTGCGCCGCTCGACG
>JAATFE010000105.1 GCA_015655365.1 Terriglobales bacterium | reverse complement strand
GGTACTAAATCATCCGGTCAGAGACCTGACGCTGTGTTTCAGCCGTTACCAAAAATTCTGTCATCCTGAGCGGCCCGACTCGCTTCGGCGAGCTGTGGTACTGATGAACCACGTGCCTGAAGCCGCATAGAACTTGGGTGCCCCATCCTTTCGCCTTTTTTCTGGTGAAAGGGTGGGAAACCTCCCCCCCGTCCTGCCAGTTTCATCGGGAGCGAGCGCAGCGAGTCGAAGGACCTGCGTTTTCCTTTGCACTCGATCTGCCCCACACTGAGTCCCGCGTTCCAACCCCTACCGCGGATGCGCAGCCTTCCATTGCTCCACCCGCTCCTGCACCGCTTCAAGCTCTTCCGCGGTAATATGGGTTCCGATCATCTGCCGGTTCGCGGCATACTTCTCCTGATTCGCTCCCTTCACCGCCGCCGCAAGGTCCAGCCAGTAGTAAGCCTCCACATCGCTGTGCGCAACCCCCTGACCCACGGAATACAGCACGCCCAGCGTAGCCTGTGCGCCCGCGTCGCCCTGCAAGGCGGCTTTCTTGTACCATTCCGCGGCCTGCCTGTAGTCCTCGGCTAACTGTTTCGCGGTGCGCGCCGCCCCACTTCCGGCGGCGCAGCTTTCGCCCACCTTCACCTGCGCCGCGGCATCTCCGCCATTGGCCTTGGCCAGCAAAGCTGGGTCAATCGCCGCAGTCTGCGCAAAGGCCGGCAACAGCCCGCCGATAAAAAGTGCGATAACTGCAATTTGCTTCCATTGCGTTTTCATAGCGGCCTCGAAGGGGTATCGAAAAGACAACCAATCCATCTATCTCCCATTAAACGCGAACCCGCGGACCGCACCAATCGAAAATCCATCCGCCCCGCCATTCATCCCCAAATTGCGGCTTCCCGCGCACAATCGCCCTGTGAATCGCGGTGGAAAAAGGTCTAAAATTCCAATATGACCGACCGCATGTCTTTGTCTCTCGCCCAAGCCGACCCCGAAGTGGCCGCAGCTCTCGACCACGAAACCCTCCGCCAGCACGAAGGCCTGGAGATGATTGCCAGCGAAAACTTTGTCTCGGAGGCGGTGCTTGAAGCGGCCGGCTCGATCTTTACCAATAAATATGCCGAGGGTTACCCTGGGCGGCGCTACTACGGCGGCTGCGAGTTTACCGACGTTGTCGAAAATCTGGCGCGCGACCGGGCCAAGCAGATCTTTGGCGCCGAACACGCCAACGTGCAGCCCCACTCCGGCTCGCAGGCCAACGCCTCGGCCTATGCCGCGGTGCTGCAGGTCGGCGACACCATCCTCGGTCTCGATCTGGCGCACGGCGGCCACCTCACCCACGGCCACAAGCTCAGCTTCAGCGGCAAGCTCTACCGGCCCACGTTCTATCATGTCCGCCGCGACACCGAGCTGATCGACTACGACGAATTGGAAGCCACCGCCGAGCGCGAAAAGCCCAAGGCCATCATTGGCGGTGGCAGCGCCTATCCGCGCCTTTGGGACTTTGCCCGCATGCGTCAAATCGCTGACAAGGTCGGTGCGGTTTATATCTTCGATATGGCGCACATCGCAGGTCTGGTTGCGGGCGGCGTTCATCCCTCGCCCGTGCCTCATGCGCACATCACCACCACCACCACCCACAAGACATTGCGTGGTCCTCGCGCTGGCTTGATTCTTTGCGGCCAGGAACTGGCTGCCGCGGTCGACAAGGCCGTCTTCCCCGGCCAGCAGGGCGGTCCGCTCGTCCACATCGTTGCCGCCAAGGCCGTAGCCTTCGGCGAGGCGCTCCGTCCCGAGTTCCGCACCTATGCCGCGCAGATCGTCGCCAACGCCCAGGCGCTTGCCCAGGCTCTTCAGGAATCCGGCTTCCGCCTCGTCTCCGGCGGCACCGACAATCACCTGATCCTGGTCGACGTTTTCGCGCAGGGCATTCTTGGTTCCGAGGCCGAGCTGGCCTTGGGCAAGGCCGGCATCACGGTCAACAAGAACACCATCCCCTACGACACCAACCCGCCGCTCAAGGCCTCGGGTATTCGCATCGGCACACCCGCCCTCACCACCCGCGGCATGAAGGAGCCGGAGATGCGCCAGATTGCTGCCTGGATATCGAAGGCCCTTGCCCAGCGCAACGACGGCACGGCCCTCGACAAGATTCGCCGCGAAGTGGCGGAACTGGCCAACCAATTCCCGCTCTATGCCTGGCGTCGCACTCCGGCCGCCGTAGTCGCATAGATCCACTCTGTTCACTGCTTGCAACAAAGGGTACGGGCCTCGGCTCGTACCTTTTGTTTTGGATCGTGCCCGAAGCGATTGTGGTGCCACAACTCTGTCATTCTGAGCGAAGCGCAGCGGAGTCGAAGAACCTGCGTTTGCTCCTACTTCTCTACCTGTCATCCAGTGGGCATCTCGTACATAACTCGATCCACGGTTTCCTCCCAAGTTTTACCCAAACGCAACTTGCAATGAGCCATCGGGTTGCATCTAATAGAAAGAGAATGACCTATCCAGGGGTAGCATGGCGCTCCAACTCAAACCCCATGGAAGGCATTGGGAGGAAACAATGAAGTCCATTCAGATTGCTCTGGCCACATTGCTCGTTCTTGCGGTTCCAGCATTCGCGCAGCATCAGGGAGGTGCGCGCCCTTCTGGCGGCGACAGGCACCAGGCGATTCCCGCGCGCGGACCGGCTCCAGTCAGAAGCGCACCCCACGCCGTTGAGCCGCAGCGCAATTTCTCCGACCGGGACGGTCACCCCAACGCTCCGCATGTCGACGGCAAAACCTGGGTCGGTCATGACACGGGCCGCGACGATGCCCGCTATCACATGGACCATGCCTTTGCCCATGGTCGCTTTGCCGGCGGTTTCGGGCGCACCCACATTTGGCGCTTGGGCGGCGGCGGTCCTGGCCGCTTCTGGTTCAACAACTGGTACTGGAGCGTTGCGCCCGCTGACCTTGCTTTCTGCGATGGTTGGCTGTGGGACTCCGACGAGGTCGTCATCTACGAGGACCCCGACCACGAGGGCTACTATCTGGCCTACAACACCCGCCTCGGAACCTATGTGCACGTGGAGTATCTCGGCGCGTAAGCAGGCAACAGAAAAAATACGAGATACATCGAGAGGGGATAGGCCGCGAGGCCTGTCCCCTTTGTGCTTTTGCAAGAACTTCAAGGGTCTGGCGACACATACCGGCCAGCATTCAGAAGGATATAATTGCGTGTCAAAACATGTGAGCCGAATAGGTTCGATCCAATGCTTCGGTTCACTACCAATCGCAAATCGATGAGGTTATGAAATGAAGCATCTGTCTCTTCGCGTGCTTGCGCGTTCTATCGCACTTATTCCCATCCGGACTGCCTTGGCCGTGCTCGTTGTTGTTCTCATATCTTCCGCCATCGCCTCGGCCGCGCCGGCGCCCATCGTCATCACCGGCGCGGACCGCCGTCCGGCCACTTCGCTCAATGGCGATTGGGCCTCCATCGTCGATCCCTACTTCTCCGGCCTCTTCAGTTTTCATCACGAAGAAAAGAAGGACGGCTGGTTCCGCAATTACAAAGCCAAGCCCGGCGATTCCTCTCCCACCGAATACGATTTTGCCACGGCGCCCAAACTCAAAGTGCCCTCCGACTGGAACACGCAGCGCGACTCGCTCCTCTACTATGAGGGCCCCGTCTGGTACGAGCACGACTTCAATTACCAGCCCAGGCAGCACACGCGCATCTATCTTCACATCGGCGCGGCCAACTATCGTTCCTGGTTCTGGGTCAACGGAGAAAAGGTCTGCGAGCACGAAGGCGGATACACCAGCTTCAACTGCGACGTCACCGCCGTTGTCCATGCTGGCGCGAATTTTGTTGTGGCCGCGGTCGATAATACTCGCCACGAAGACGGCGTCCCCACGCTTGAAACCGATTGGTGGAACTACGGCGGCCTCACCCGCACTGTCTCGCTGCTCGAAGTTCCCGAAGCCTTCGTCGATCAATACGACATCCATCTCAGCCGTACCGGGAACGATGTCATCGAAGGCTGGGTGCATGTCGAAGGCGCGCAATCCGGCGCAAAGGTTGAAGTAGAGATTCCCGAACTAAGCGCAAAGACCGCCGCGCAAGTGGACAAAGATGGCCGTGCTGCAATTCACATGGCCGCGCCAAGCCTGGAGCGTTGGTCGCCGGAGTCGCCCAAGCTCTATAAGGTCCAGGTCCGCGCCGGTCAGGATGCCATCGAGGACCTCATCGGCTTCCGCACCGTAGAGACCCGCGGAACCGAGATCCTCTTGAATGGCAAACCGATCTTCCTGCGCGGCATCGCCATCCATGCCGAAGCGCCCTATCGCACCGGCCGCGCCAACACCGACAAGGACGCGGAAACGCTGCTGGGCTGGGCCAAGGAGCTCGGCTGCAACTTTGTCCGCCTCGCTCACTATCCTCACGACGAGTCGATGTTGCGCGCCGCCGACCGCATGGGCCTGCTGGTGTGGTCTGAGAATCCGGTCTACTGGGCATTGCAATTCGACAACCCCAAAGTCCTCGCCAAGGCGGAGCAGCAGTTAGACGAAGAAATCGGAACCTCGCGCAATCATGCCGCTATCATTCTTTGGTCCATGGCCAACGAAACGCCCAACACCGCGCCGCGTACGCGTTTCATCACAACCCTCGCGGAACGCGCCCGCTCGCTGGACTCCACCCGTCTCATTACCGCCGCTCTCTTGGTGCGTGCCGAAGGAACCACCAAGATAGTCGACGACGCACTGGGCAAGGCTCTCGACGTAGTTGGCGTGAACGAATATATCGGCTGGTACGAGCAGAAGCCGGAGACTGCCGACATTACCGCATGGCGCATCGACTATCAGAAACCTCTGATCGTGAGCGAGTTTGGCGGCGACGCCAAGGCCGGTCTTCATGGCGACGCCAGCGATCGCTGGACCGAGGAATATCAGGCCGACATCTTTCGCCACCAATTGCCGATGCTCAACAAAATTCCCCAACTAAGAGGAATGAGCCCGTGGGTATTGATGGATTTCCGTTCGCCGAACCGTCCGCTGGTGGGCATTCAAGACGAGTTCAACCGCAAGGGACTTATCAGCGACCAAGGCCAGAAAAAACAGGCGTTCTTCATTCTGCAAAAGGCCTACAACGAAAATACCATTGGTAAGCCGGAATAGAATAATCCGGCTTGCATTACCTGTAGGTTGTCCACTTTTCCGCAAGGCTGTGCAAAAGTGGAAGTTCTGAGTTATGCTTGACTAATGGCAAATGACTCTATTCTTTCCCTTATCGACGCGGAAATCGCACGGCTTACACAGGTTCGCTCCCTGTTGGCCAATGTTGGCAAAGTCGCTATCAAGGTCACAGAGCGCAAAACCAAGAAGTCGGCGGCGGCTCCTGCGGCAATCAAGGTGAAAGCTGCAAAGGCAGCCAAGGCCGTGAAGGCCAAGACCAAGAAGACCCGCGTTCTGAGCCCCGAGGCGCGTAAGCGTATCGCCGATGCGCAACGCAAGCGCTGGGCTGCACAGAAAGCCAAGGCCTAAGAGCCAGGGGTAAGCAACTTACCCGTCCACCTTTCCCGCGCGCTGAGGATGGCGATGAGCAATCGTCGCCACCCTCAGCGCACGCGGAATCTGTATCTGCATTCAGCCGCAACGGCCTCAAATACATATTTTCCTGAATCCACATTCCCGTCCATTTTCTAAGGTTCATTTCATAAATAGGCACTCACCCTGGCCAACTCGACTCGTAGCGGCGAGTTGCGGCAGGAATGGACCTTGTGCCGGAAGTTGTACAAAAGATCCGTGCCCCATCCTTAACTCTGTCATCAAGCGAGTGCAGCGAGTCGAAGGACCTGCTTTTCGTCTTTCACTCGCAACGGTGAGAACCCTCAATTAGCCCCCGCTCCTCGCGATCGAACTTCGGCAATCCACATGCAGCGCGCGCCCCATACAATCTTGCAGTAACCGCGCAGAATTCCTACCAAGCCTCGACAGCAAGCACCGTCGGAGGTCCCGGATGCCCCTGAATAACCTGCGTCTCGATCACCGCCTCGATGTTCATCTGCTCCCAATTCTTTGGCGCTTTGGCCAGCAGCGAATCCAGGTACACCGGGTTATATAGAATCTCTCCTGCGGCCTCGGTGCCCTCTTCCGAGATGCCGGCCGCAATAATGACGGGCTGTCCCGTGATGCTGTCGTGAATACGCGCCACAATCGCGTAATCGCGCGATAGCTTCTC
>JAATFE010000176.1 GCA_015655365.1 Terriglobales bacterium | reverse complement strand
GATGTGATGTTTCCGGTGTTCGGGTTTCCGAGATTCACCCAGTTCATGACGTTGGTGATTTCGGCGCGGAACTGGAACACCATTTTGCCCTCGATCTTCACGTCGCGGAGCAGGCCGGCATCCATCTGCTTGAGGCCCGGTCCGATCACAGTGCCGCGTCTCACATTGCCATCTGCGCCGCCTGGGCCGATGCCGCCAGTAACGCCAGGTCCGTTGAGAATGTACGACATCCCAGCCGCCTGTGCTGCCGTCAAATTCGTTTTGTCAGCCGCGACATATGTGGCGTTGAACCATTGCGTGAGCACGCTGGATGAGCTTTGGCCCGTTGCGCCGCATACACGGCAACGGTGTGGGTCCAAATTGGCCTTGACACCGGTAGAGTTGGGGCGGCTGTTGCCCTTCGAGTCAAAGTTATAGTTAGCTCCGGATGACACCGTATTCGGCTGGCCAGACTGGAAATAGGCAATCGATGAGATCGTCCATCCGTTGAGCACTCCCTTGGCGATCTTGCTCGATCCGTGGAAGTAATTGGGGGTCCACATGCCGGAGATGGTCGCATTGCCGTTCCGGTTGTTAGCCATGGGCTGATATTCTTCCTTGTTGAGGCCGCCGCCGACAGCGCCCATGGAGTTATTGGCTGCGGTGAAGGGATGGCCGAAATAGCCGTAATCCTGCACTCCGGTCATCTCTCCATTCTCCACGAACTCTCCGCTTTCCAGCGCGCGGCTCCAGACATAGTAACCGGTGAGTGTGAAGCCCTTTGCCATGGCCTTGCTCGCCGAAATTTGAAGCGCGTTATAGTTGGAGGTCTGGTCTGAGATCAGATAGGTGATTCCGTTGAGGGTTCCAGGCGTAAGGTTGATGCCGCTATCGAATTGACGACGCTGCTCGTAGCTTGCGGCTGAAGTGCTGAGTGCGCCGACTAACGCGCCGCCTTTAGCGTTTACGGTTGCGTAAGGTGCGTAGTTGGCGTCAATGAAGGTATTCAGGTGACGACCCAGTGTGCCTACATAAGCAGCCGTTGCGCTGATCCTGTAAGGCAATTGGCGCTGCACGCTGAGGTTGTACTGGTAGACCGACGAATCTTTGAAATCCGGACCGATGGCTTCAATGCTTCCACTCGGGTAGAATTTCGGGTTCGACGGCGTATAGGTGTACGGGAAAACGCCGCCACCCGGAGCCGTGCTTGGGAAGCCGACATTGTAGATGTTGGTTAGGGATGTTCCAGAGCCAGTAGCGTTGCGAATGGCGAACGGCGAGTTGTTGCCGGGCTGGTTCCACTCATTGCCGCTCTTGGTGCCGTAGAAGATGCCCACTGCGCTGCGAATGGAGGTCTTGCCGTTCCCAAACGGATCCCATGCAAAACCGAGACGAGGCGAAATGTGGCTCCACGGCGTGCCGATGATGCCGCGGCCGATGCCTTTGTCCCCAGGAAACACGACGCCGAGCGGAGCTCCCGGAGCGATGGTGGATTGCTGGCCGGGAATAAACGACTCTGTCCTGTTATGAGCTTCCGTGGGAGGCGTATCGATGTCCCATCGCAGTCCAATATTGGCGGTGAAACGGGGCGTGATGCGGTAGTTGTCCTGCGCAAAGAACGCTGTGTGCCAAGTGCTCAGGTGCGTGACATAGGTCGAGTCCTGCTCAAACGAGTTGAACTGGCCGGTCATAAAGTCAGCAAGCGCGACACCTGTGCTGGTGGGCGCGGAGGTCGAGAAGCCGATCTCGCCATAGTTATTCAGATTGGCAAGG
>JAATFE010000101.1 GCA_015655365.1 Terriglobales bacterium | reverse complement strand
CCGATGATTCAACGCTATGTGGCCAAGGTCTCGGGGCCGCTGCTGGACCGCATCGACATTCACATCGAGGTTCCGGCAGTGCAATACAAGGAACTGCGCAGCGGAGCCGCCGCCGAAGGCTCAGCCCAGATTCGCGAGCGGGTGATGGCGGCGCGGGAACGGCAACGGCAGCGCTTCAAGAAGGCCGGAGAAAAAATCTATGCCAATGCGCAGATGACAACGCGGCAAATTCGCACGCACTGCGAACTGGGTGCGGACGCGGAGCGATTGCTGGAGCGGGCCATGCAACAGCAGGGACTGACGGCGAGGGCGCACGACCGCATTCTGAAAGTGGCGCGGACCATTGCGGATCTGGAAGGGGTAGAGCGTCTGGCGGTGGCGCATTTGGCCGAGGCGATTCAATATCGCACGCTGGACCGAAGTTATTGGGCGTAACTTCGTGGAAGCTTCCGATCAATTTACAGGAACCGGACCCATTGATTCGATCGACAACCCGATAGTTACTTTGGTTCATGACATCTTCTCCATCTTTGGCCGATAGCTGCCAGGGATTCTATAGAGTGCTCTCACTGGAGCGCGTTGAGCACGGCGGAGGCCAGAGATGCAAGAGATCGCTGTGAAGTCCGGTTGGGACACGTTGCTGATTGGGGTTCCATTGATCGGCATGCTGGTAATCGCCTTCTTCCGCCTGGACGAGAAGATCGTCACAACCAAAGTGAAACTGGTGTGCGAACGACCGGCCTGCGGCGAGGACGAAAACGGCGAGGCCATCATGACCGATCCAGATGGCCGCAGATGGGGCAAGCCGTCGCGCCGCCAATGATTGTTCTGCACGATGGTCAGATTCCGGGTTGCCGAGGCTGACGATGCACGAGGAGATTCTGAAGTCTGGCAGGGACGCCCTTCTGTTCGGGGTTCCGCTGATCATTCTGCTGCTAATCGGCGTCTTCCGGCTGGACGAATCGTTCCTGTCGAAGAGGAAGAAGCAGGAGCGGCAGCGACCGGCGCGCGGCGTGGACAAGGAAGGGCGGCAGATCTATTCCGACCCGGACGGCCAGGCGCACCGCCGCCGCAAAAAACCCTGAAGTCGTTTTCATGTGCCGATTTTCCAACATATTGATGAAAAGCGGGTTCCGGACAAGGGCGGGATAAAGGCCCAAACGGCCCCGAAAAAATAGTTGACCCGCGTGGAGACTTGATATAGATTCATGATTGCCACCCACTAGGGCAGGTTGCGCAGAATAATCTTGCGTGCCCATCTGTACTCTCCCGCATCAAATTTTGAGCCGAGGCTCATCCGTTGATGCACCTGTGCGTTTTGAAACACACCGGGGATGGGAAAACCGGGTACAGTGAATCCCAAGGCGGCATTCAGTATCACGATGCGGTATGATGCCTGTTCTTTAGTGTGCGAAATTGCGTCAAGATTTTGAACAAGACGCCAATCTCGTACGTCTAATCCTTGGAAGCAGGAATTTGGGGCAGCCCTGAATTGTGTTGGCACCCCTGCTGCATCGGCGGCGCCAAGCAGTACCGGCCGGGCAGCCAATTCACGAAGGAGAATCACCTAATGCGTTCCGATTTGGTATTTGGGGCACTCTCTCATGTGTCCAATCGCTACCAGCTCTGTCAACTGGCAAGCAAGGCAACACGGAAGCTGCACAAGCCGAATACACGGCTGCAGGACACGGCCAATGAGGTCCTTGCCCGCTTCCACACCACCAATCCGGGGTCCCTGGCGCCGTTCGAGAAGCCTGCTGCTCAACCGGTTGAAGAGCGCCGGGCTGCCTAAGAGCGTCTGGCACAGCGTATAGTTGAGTAAAGTAACGGTTTGAAAGCGGCTTCCCGTCCAAGGGCGCCGCTTCTCTACCGGGTTTCTATACTCGGCTTAATTTTGGGACCTGTTTGAAACACGGTTCGTACCGTCATTCTTTTGAATCCCGCCTGATTTCCTCCTGGAGTACTTCCCCCTCTCGAATCCCTTCACTCCCATCCCGCCTTATTGCAGGTGACCATGACCATCGCAGAACTAAAAGAGAAGAACATCACCGAACTGAGCCGCATTGCGCGTACCCTGGAAATCCCTGGTACCAGCGGCCTTCGCAAACAGAATCTGATCTTCAAGATTCTCCAGGCACAAAGCGAAAAAGAGGGCCATATTTTTGCGGAGGGCGTACTCGAGATTTTGCCCGACGGCTATGGCTTTTTGCGCTCTCCGGACTACAACTATCTGCCCGGCCCGGACGACATTTACGTTTCGCCGTCGCAGATTCGCAAGTTCGATCTGAAGACCGGCGACTCGATCAGCGGCAACGTAAGGCCGCCGCACGAGGGTGAAAAGTATTTTGCCCTGGTGAAGATCGAGGCCATCAACTTCGAGTCGCCCGAGGAGACGCGCAACAAGATTCTCTTCGACAACCTGACTCCGCTCTATCCGCAGGAACGCCTCAAGCTGGAGACGACGCGGGAGGCCATCAGCGGCCGGGTGATGGACCTGCTGACTCCGGTGGGCAAGGGCCAGCGCGGCCTGATCGTGGCGCCTCCGCGCACTGGCAAGACCATGCTGTTGCAGGGACTGGCCAACTCCATCTCTACCAATCACCCCGAAGTCGTGCTCATCGTTCTGCTGATCGACGAGCGGCCTGAGGAAGTGACGGACATGCAGCGCTCGGTGAAGGGCGAAGTGATCAGCTCGACCTTCGACGAGCCGGCGGCCCGCCACGTACAGGTGGCCGAAATGGTCATCGAAAAGGCCAAGCGGCTGGTGGAGCACAAGCGCGACGTGGTGATTCTGCTGGATTCGATCACCCGTTTGGCGCGCGCCTACAACACCATCGTGCCTCCTTCGGGCAAGGTGCTGTCGGGCGGCGTGGATTCGAACGCCTTGCAGCGGCCCAAGCGCTTTTTCGGCGCGGCCCGCAACATTGAAGAGGGCGGCTCGCTGACCATCATCTCCACCGCGCTGATCGATACCGGTTCGCGCATGGACGAGGTCATCTTCGAAGAGTTCAAGGGCACCGGCAACATGGAAATTATTCTGGATCGCAAGCTGGTGGACAAGCGCGTTTTCCCGGCCATCGACATCCAGCGTTCCGGCACCCGCAAGGAAGAGCTGCTCATTCCCAAGGAGGATTTGCAGCGCATCTGGATTCTGCGCAAGGTGCTCAATCCGCTGTCGCCGGTGGAAGCCATGGAGTTGTTGATCAGCCGCCTGGAAAAGGTGCGCAACAACGCCGAGTTCCTGGCCAACATGAACCAACTGTAGAAGCTAGAGCGCGGATCTCCCGGCGGCTGCGTTTCCCCGCCGGGAATCTTGTCGAAAAAGGTAAAAGAGCGGCAGCTCCCTTTCCTGAATCGGTGCTCGCTGGTAAGATAAGAAAGTCGTGGGGCTGTAGCTCAGCTGGGAGAGCGCCTCGTTCGCAACGAGGAGGTCAGCGGTTCGATCCCGCTCAGCTCCACCATAAATTCCTTAATCTGCGTCGTCGTTTTTGCATCCTGCGGAATCAGGTTCCGCACCAAGTCTTGCGGTTCTCTGTCTTGTCCCTTTGGAGTTCAAGTTTTGATTGGATGCGGGCCGACGCTATACTTGAGTCGTTCCGGACAAATCGCGGGCTTTTGCGTTCTGAGCCATCCAGATACACTGTGCGGGACGCTGCATAACAGGCTCGAACTCCATTCGAAAGCGACTCTCGACAAGGTGAACGGTTGCCCCATATTCAGCTAGATCGGTCTCTCCCCGGCGCGGCGCAAGTGCCGCTATGCGTCGATCTGGACGGCACACTGGTCAAGTCGGATACGCTCGTCGATTCCCTGCTGGTGCTGTTGCGAACGCGGCCGGCCCTGGCGCTCAAACTGCCCGGACGCCTGGTGCACGGCAAAGCAGCATTCAAGGCTTTCGTCTCCAGCTCCATTTCTCTCGACGTGGCGCATCTGCCCTATAACCGCAAGGTGGTTCAGTTTCTTCAGGAGGAGCATCGGCGGGGGCGCGCGATTTATCTCGCGACGGGCGCCGACACTTCGGTCGCACAACGCGTTGCCAATCATCTGGGCATGTTCACCGCTGTTCTGGGCTCGGATGGCGTGACCAACCTGACCGGCGCAAACAAGCTCGACAGGTTGCGCAGTCATCTTGGTACGGACGCATTCGGCTACATTGGCAATGCCCGTCCCGATCTGCCGCTGCTGGCGAACGCCGCAGAGCCGATGGTGGCCAATCCCTCGCTGGGATTGCGCATTGGGCTCCGCAGCCGCGGCATTCGCCCGGTGCAAACGTTTGAAGATCGTAGTTTTCCTCTGAAGTCGTTGTTGAAGGCCATGCGCGTGCACCAGTGGGCCAAGAACCTGCTGATCTTTGTGCCGCTGTTTCTGTCTCACGCCCTGAGCGCGGGCAAGCTGCTGACGGCGCTGACTGCCTTCTTCTGCTTCGGCTTGACCGCTTCGGCAACTTACATCGTCAACGACCTGCTGGACATCGAGGCCGACCGCCGCCATCCCCGCAAGCGTCTGCGGCCTTTTGCCTCGGGCGATCTGTCCGCCTTTGCGGGAATTGCCATCGCATTGGTTTTCCTGCTTCTGGGGCTGGCCGGAGGACAGGTGCTGCCGGGGGACTTTTATGCATGGCTGCTGCTCTACCTGGCTTCGACGCTCGCCTATTCCACCTATCTAAAGCGCGTGGCGCTGGTGGATGTGCTGGTGCTCTCGGGCCTGTATACCCTGCGCCTGCTGGCGGGCAGCGCCGCGACACATACGCCCATCTCGCAGTGGCTTGCCGGGTTCTCCGTCTTCCTGTTTCTCTCGCTGGCTTTCGTAAAACGGTTCGCCGAACTGGAGAACCTGCGCGCCAGCAGTTCCCCGCCCAGAAACGGACGCGGCTACCTTGTGGCCGATCTCGAACAGATACGGACCTTCGGCACGGCCAGCGCGTTTGCCTCGGTAGTGGTTTTCGCCAATTACATCAGCGGCCGCGACGTGGTGGCCTTGTACCGGCAGCCGAGACTGCTTTGGCTGATGATGCCGCTCATGATTTTGTGGCTCTGCCGGGTTTGGCTGCGAGCCTCGCGCGGAACCCTCAACGAAGATCCGGTGGTGTTTGCCCTGACAGACCGGATGAGCCTGCTGATTGGCGTGGCGGTGGT
>JAATFE010000199.1 GCA_015655365.1 Terriglobales bacterium | reverse complement strand
GACCCCGGCGGCAGCATTCTCGAACTGGGCGCGCGACAGGCCGGCGGCAAGCTGGCGGCGGCGCCTCCGGGGATCTCCTCAACCGGCGGCAAGGGCGAAAGCGCGACCGTGAATTTGACCGTCGCCAAGAGCGGACGGACGACGGGATTGACATGCGGCAGTGTCTCGGCCATCGACCTGGATGTGAATGTCGACTACTTCACGGATTGCGCGGAGACCAGGCCCTACCTGACCAAGATTTACTCAAACCAAGTGGCCATCAGCGGCAACGGCTTCAGCGATGCGGGCGATTCCGGCTCGCTGGTGGTCGACACCAACAATGCCGAACCCGTGGGGCTGTTCTTTGCCGGCGGGACGGATTCCACGGGAGTGAATCAGGGCGTAGCGAACCCGGTTTCCGACGTGTTGAGCGAGCTGAGCACGCAGGTGGGCGGGGGGACGACGTATAGCTTTGTGGGCGGCATCGACCACGCGGTGAGCTGCCTGAGCTATGGCAACAACACCGTGGCCGCGGCCCAGGCGCGCGCGCTGACTGCCGCAGAGGCCGCACGAACCGAACAGGCGCAAGCCCATTTGCTGGTGAATCCTTCCGCCGGTATTCTCGGCGTGGCCACAGGCAAAAGCAGCGACCATGCCGGCGAGGGCGCACTGGTTGTCTATGTGGACGAAGGCATGAGCGCGAGCGTTCCAGCAACGGTGAACGGCGTGCGCACCCTGGTGATTCCCACCACGGCCCGCGCGGTGACCTACGGCATGGCTCCGCGGACACTGGCGCAAACCAGCTTCGCCCCCATCTCCGCCTCGGTGTTGAATTCGGCAGTGGCCATTAAGCAACAGGTTGCCCGCGGTCTGATGCGGCAGAATCCAGCCTTCTTCGGCGTGGGCGTGGGCCAAAGCCTCGACAATCCCAGGGAAGCAGCACTCGTCGTCTACGTGGACCGCAAGCGGATTCCGGCGCAACTACCCGCGACGATAAGCGGCCTGCGCACCCGTTACGTGGTGATGGACCGGATGCATGTGACCCGCTCTTATGCGGCTCCGGTGCAGTCTAAATTCCACTGCATGCCTCACCCGGCTGCAAGCCGAGCCACCGGCTTCGATCTCCTGAGCCTGTTCCGGCCTCGGAACTTGAAACTGGACTAAAGCTAGAAATGAATTCCGCGCAATACCGGCCGCAAGATGTTCAGGCCAATCGCGATGAGAAGAAAGCCGCCGAAAAGCTCGCAGCGACGTCCCCAGACCGCGCCGATTTTCTGGCCGATGCCCATGCCCAGTAACGTCATGCCATAAGAGACAAGTCCGACGATCAACGCCGAGCGAACGATGAGTGAGTTGACCATGGCCAGGGAGACACCGACCGCCAGCGCGTCAAGGCTGGTGCCCACGGAGAGAAAGACCAAATCCCACCCGCGGGTCGGATCGTATTGGCGGCGTTCTTCGGCTTCGCCGCGCAGGGCGTTGCGCACAATGTTCCCGCCGACGAGGGTTAGCAACGCAAAAGCTACCCAGGCGTCGAAACCGTGCAGCAGACGAGCGACGACGCTGCCCAGATACCAGCCACCCACCAGCATCATCGCCTGAAAGATGCCAAAGTGAAAGCTGAGACGGAAGCGCTGCCGCCGCGAGGGCTCTCCCAGCGTAACGCCAGCGACGGTGGCTACGGCAAAAGCGTCCAGCGATAGGGAAAATGCAATAGCGAAAAGTGCGATCCAGCCCATAATAAACGCGGTCCAGAGTATAAGGGTACTTTCCGCAACCGGCGGAAAAGTGGGTTGTTCGAATAAGCCTTGATCAGGGTAGCAGAGATCGGGAAACGGCCCCCTATGAAAAGGGCAGATTGTGGGTTGAGGTTTTCCGCCCTTGGCGCAAAAACAAAAGCGCGCCAAGGATGGGGCACCCGATTTCTGTGCGGCTTCCGGCACGGGGTTCATCGGTGCCACAACTCGCCTCCGCGAGTCAGGCTGCTTTTCACGATTTCTGCTGGGAGGATTGCTCCGTTGACGCCCACGCCTCCGTGGCAACAGGTTGGGGGCCGTCCGGGATGAAGAGCTGAAAAACCGTGCCGGAGACTTTCTCGTGGGCCGCAATACGGCTGCGCACATGCACCAGTCCGCCGTGCTTAATGATGATTTCGTGGCTCACCCACAGGCCCAGGCCGGTTCCCGTCACTTCCTTGGTGGTAAAGAAAGCCTCGAAGACACGCTCGGCAACCTCCGGCTCCATACCGGTGCCGCTATCCGCCACCATAAAGCGGACTCCCGTTTGCGCCGGGTCAACCCAGTTGCGCGAGCGCCGGGCGCGCACCAGCAGCCGTCCACCATTGCTGGTGGCGTCGATGGCATTGCCTACCAAGTTGGCGATCACCTGGCGGATCTCCCCGGCAAAGCAGAACAGCACCATGGCCGGGTCGTAGTCCCGCTCCACCTGGATGTTGAGCCTGTTCAACCGGCCCTGATAGAGGGTCAGGACGGAATCGAGCAGCTCGGCCATGGTGGCGTGGGTGGGCAGCGTGGACTGGCGATAGAAGCGCAGCGTTTGCTGGGTAATCTCGGCAATACGCCGCACCTCGTCCTCGGCCATCGTGACGTAGTTGAGCGCGGGATTCTGAAGCTGGCAGAAGTTATGCAGCAGATAGAGCAGGTTGGTGATGGCCTCGAGCGGGTTATTGATTTCGTGGGCAATGGAAGCCGCCAGCCGCCCGGTAGCCGCGAGTTTGTCGGTCTTGCGCAGGACCTCTTCGGCGCGTTTGCGCCGGCTGGCGTCGAGCACGATCACGCCCACCCAGCGCACATGCTGCGGAGTGGTCCGCACTGGATAGGCACTGACCAGCCAGGTCCACGCCTGGGCGGGTTTGCCGCCCTGGCCGCTCATTTCCAGGTCGCGCTCCGCTTCCTCGTCGGTAAAAACGCGCTGTACGAGATTCTCCAGTTCCCGGGCCTCCGGTTGGGGGAGCAGTTCGGGCAGAGTCCGGCCCAGGTGGCTGCTGAGCGGAACTCCGGTCATACTGGCAAACGCCTGATTGACCCGGACAAACCGGCAATGGCGATCGAAAAAAGCGAGGCCGATGGGCGCGTTGGCCAGCATCGAGTCCAGCAGCGAAAGCGTATCGTTCAGTCCCGAGCGCTGCTCCGCAAGCGAAGCAACCATACGATTGAATGCTTCGATCAGGTCGCCCATCTCGTTGTGCCCGGTCACCCGGAGGGGGAACGAGCCGTTGCCCTCCGTCGAACTCATCAGCGCGCGCGTGCCGCGATTCAGAATTGCCAAGGGGCGGGAAAGCGAACGCGCCATCCACAACACCATTAACACCGAAGCCAGAATCCAGATGATGCCAAACAGAATCGTGGCGCGCAAAATATCGCCGATCTGCCCATGCTCCCAGTCGCGGTTTGTCTCCACCCAGGCCAAGCCACGCAACTCGCCGCCCGTGTAAATGGCCTTCACGCCCTCGCGGCGAACCTTGTCCAAGGCAAAGACCTTTGGCTCCTCGTGGCGCAGCAAGGGGATCTGGGCCAATTCGACTGGATCGAGCGTACTTTGCTCCGGCACACCCTGGCTGACGTAAAGGACGTTGCCAACCGGGTCGGTGACCTTGGCAAAGGCCACGTCGGGCGCTTCGCCCATCATCTTTACCGAAAGACCGACCCAACCCGGCCGCTGCTCCAGCAGCGCCTCACGGGCCTGCAGCGCCACCACCGCCGTCTGGTAGGTGAGCCGCTGATCGGCGTGAAGATAGACCTCGTGCTTCTGCTGGCGGATCAGCACCACGGCAAACAGCCCCAGGGAGAGCGCCTCCAGCAGCACCAGACCGGCCAGCATCTGTCCTCGAATGGATCGCGGCCACCAGCGCATGGGCAAACCAAAACCTCCCGCACAGATCGGTGCCCCAGTTTACCCGATTGACTCTGTAACCGGCACTTTATCATCTCGCTTGGCGATCAGTGCCGCGGCAATCTGGCACCCGTGGAAGCGGCCATTCTCGATGAAGATTTCGTTGGTCCGCGAACCGGCCACGATTACCCCGGCCAGGTAGATGCCCGGAACGTTGCTCTCCAGCGTCTCGCTATCGCAGACGGGCAGCCGGTCGGGCCCCTCGAAGCGCACGCCCAGATTACTCAGGAAGTCGAAGTCGGGGTGATAGCCCGTCATGGCAAAAACGAAGTCGTTCTTGAGCGTCAGCCTGCCCTCGGGCGTTTCCACCACCACCGCGTCCGGGGTAATCTCCGTTACGCGCGAGTTGAAGTAAGCCTTGATCTCCCCGTTCTTGATCCGGTTCTCGATATCCGGCTTAATCCAATACTTCACATGGGCGCGCAACTCGCTGTCGCGGTGCACGAGAGTCACCCGCGCGCCGCTGCGCCACAGCTCCAGAGCGGCAATGGCCGCCGAGTTCTTGCCGCCGATCACGACCACGTCCATTTCGAAGTAGGGATGGGGATCGTCGTAGTAGTGATGCACCTTGCTCAACTTCTCGCCGGGAATATTCATGTGGTTGGGCAGGTCGTAATAGCCGGTGGAAATGACCAGCTTGCGCGCATGAAGGGTTCCGGGACGGCCAAAGCGGTCCTCGGTGTGCACCGTGAAGGCGCCGTCCGCGCCCGTCACCCGATCCACGCGGTGATATTGCCGTACGTCCAGACGGTAGTGGGCCGCCACAAGACGGTAGTATTGCAGCGCCTCGTCGCGGGTGGGATTGGCGGTAGGGCTGGGAAAGGGAATGTCGCCAATCTCCAACAGCTCCGGAGTGGTGAAGAACGTAATGTGCGCGGGATAGTGAAAGAGCGAGTTGCACACGCAGCCCTTGTCCACCAGAGCCACGCGGAACCCAGCCTTTTGCGCCTCAATAGCGCAAGCCAACCCGGTGGGCCCGGCGCCCACCACCAACAGATCGAAGAGCGTGTTCTGCGTTGCCGCTGTTTCCAGAGTAAGGTCGTTCATGGCTATAGCTTAGGGCATGGCGGGGGATTTCCGGGATAATCCGGTTGGTTTGTTCGGAATGAACCGGCAAAATGGTAGAATGGTAGAAACCGACGGTGGAAAGGTGGACAAACGTGAGCCTGAACATCAAAGACGAGGAAACACACCGCTTAACGAAGAAACTGGCGCAACTGACAGGTGAAAGCCTGACCCTGGCCGTCAAGGTTTCGGTCAAGGAGCGGCTGGAACGGCAGGAGAACGCCTCCAGAAAGGAAAGCCGTATGGAATGGCTCAATCGTATAACTGCGGAGACAGCAGCGATCATGAACGATGGCCGGAGTTCCAAAGAGCTGATGGACGAACTCTACGACGAAGAAACGGGACTGCCGAAATGATTGTTGACACGTCTGCGCTGGTTGCAATTCTCAAGCGGGAGCCGGAGTGGGAGACTCTGGCAGAGGCCCTGGATTCATCGGACAGTTCCTGCATCTCAGCTTCAACCTATGTTGAACTTTCTATCGTCGTGGATCGATGGAAGAATCCTGCCACAAGCCGCCGGGTTGACGAGTTGATCGAGCAATTCCAAATTGCCATTGAACCGCTCACAGCCGCACAGGCCAGGATTGCCCGACAGGCCTATCGCGACTACGGCAAAGGCAGCGGCCACGCGGCCAACCTGAACTTCGGCGATTGCTTCAGCTATGCCCTGGCCCGCGATAAACGCGAACCGCTGCTCTACAAGGGCGACGACTTTGTGCACACGGACCTGCGGCCGGCACTGCAGCAGCCGTAGGAGTTTTGAGGCCGAGAGAACGATCAGGCTCCTCGTCCATTACCCTAGAGTGTTCAGGAAGGCCTTCCTCATGACCACGATTCGCCAGGAAGATTTTATTGCCAGCGTTGCGGGCGCATTGCAGTACATCAGCTACTACCACCCGGTCGACTTCATCACCAACATGGCCAAAGCCTACGAGTTGGAGCAGTCGCCCGCGGCCAAGGACGCCATAGCGCAGATCCTCATCAACAGCCGCATGTGCGCCGAGGGACACCGGCCCATCTGCCAGGATACGGGCATTGTGAGCGCCTTCGTCAAGGTGGGCCTGGACGTGCATTTTGAACCCGGTCCAGGCGAAGAGACCAAGGACATTCAGCAGATGGTAGACGAAGGCGTGCGCCGCGCCTATCTGGACCCGGACAATAAGCTGCGCGCCTCCATCCTGGCCGACCCGGCGGGCAAGCGGACCAATACCAAGGACAATACGCCGGCGGTGGTCAGCGTGGATTTAGTGAAAGGCACGACAGTCGAGGTGACGGTGGCAGCCAAGGGCGGCGGTTCGGAGGCCAAGGCGAAGTTCATCATGCTGAACCCCTCGGATTCCATCGTCGAGTGGGTGCTGAAGACCGTGCCGACCATGGGCGCTGGCTGGTGCCCGCCGGGCATGCTGGGCATCGGCATTGGCGGCACGGCAGAGAAGGCCATGCTGCTGGCCAAGGAATCGCTGATGGACCCCATTGATATTCAAGACTTGAAGGCGCGCGGGCCAGCCAATCGGGCCGAGGAACTGCGCCTGGAACTCTACGACAAAGTGAACCGGCTGGGCATTGGCGCGCAGGGGCTGGGCGGATTGACCACGGTGTTGGACGTGAAGGTGCGCGACTACCCTACCCACGCCGCCAATTTGCCGGTAGCGATCATACCTAACTGCGCAGCCACCCGCCACGCCCACTTTGTGCTGGACGGTTCGGGGCCGGTCTTTCTCGATCCGCCCAACCTCGACAACTGGCCCAAGCTGACGCACGACGTTTCGACGGCGCGCCGAGTGAATCTGGACACGGTGACCCGCAAGGAAGTTTCTTCCTGGAAGCTGGGCGAAGTGCTGCTTTTGACGGGGAAGCTCCTGACAGGCCGCGATGCGGCGCATAAGCGCATGACCGACATGCTAAACCGCGGAGAAAAGCTGCCGGTGGACTTCCGCGGCCGCTTCATCTACTACGTGGGTCCGGTGGATCCGGTGCGCGAAGAGGTGGTTGGCCCGGCGGGTCCGACGACGGCCACGCGTATGGACAAGTTTACCCGCCAGATGCTGGCCGAGACGGGTTTGCTGGGCATGGTGGGCAAGGCCGAGCGGGGACCGGAGGCCATTGCCGCGATCAAGGAGTTTGGCGCGGTCTACCTGATGGCAGTGGGAGGCGCGGCCTATCTGGTTGCCAAGGCCATTCACAGCTCACGGGTGGTGGGATTTGCGGACCTGGGCATGGAAGCGATCTACGAATTCGATGTGCGCGACATGCCGGTCACGGTAGCCGTGGATTCGAAAGGCGCCAGCGTCCACCAGACCGGCCCCGCCGAGTGGCAGCAGAGGATAGCGGGGATTCCGATCTTGGCGTGACAGAGATCAGAGATCAAGGGTCAGAGATCAGAAACTTCGGCGAGCCTCAGGGACGTTAAAGGCCCCCATAGAAGCCAGAAGCTCAAGAGCTTTCATCTTCTCCGGGGGCCTTTAACTGATCTCTGAAACCCGATCTCTGCCCTTACCGCTTGCCGAACCGGTACACGATCCCGGAGGTGAAGCCGAGGCCGTTCTGCTCGGTCGAGCCGAAGCCGGTCAGCAAATACTCCGGTGCAACCCGCAGACCAAGCTTCGGGGTTAGGTTGTACTCGACGGCGAAACTGGCGTTGGCGGCGTAGGTCGAACCATCCGGATAGAGGCCGAGCTGCTGGGCGAGCGCGGTGTTGCCGCCGGTATCGCCAGAGAACTTGCCGTACGCATACCCGGCCATGACGCGGCCGGAGACGGAGTACTTGGGCTGCAAATAAAAGCGGTAGGTGGGTCCAGCCATAACAGAGTATTCGCTGATAGCCGGCTTGGTGGTGGCGCTGTTGGTGGCCGTGTTGAGGCCCACAAAGGGAGTGCCATAGTTGCCACGCGCGTCGATGGTTACGCCCAGGCGCTCGTCGTAGTAGCGAGTAAAGCCGGTGTTCCAGCTATACAAGTTGACTTTCTGCGGTGGACCGGCGTGGGTCCGCACGAATCCACCGCCGATGTATGCATCGTAGCGATTTCCATAAGCTTCGCGAATGGCAACGACGCGGCGCTGCTCGCGGCGGGCCCGGATGCGGGCCTGCACGCTAACCTGCGGTTGAGATTGGCCGGCGGCTTGTGACGCCTGGTCAGGGGTTGCTGGGTTGCTGCTCGAGCTTTGGGCCTGAACAGCTTGCATGGCTGGCAGACCCAGCGCCAGCAGAAGGGCAATACGGCGGAAAGAAACCATCGGTTTCGGCATACCTCCAGAACGTTACGGAAGCACACCACCGTTATAGGCAGCGCTCCCCCCAATAGGTATTAAACCACCTGGGGGGAGCCTTGTGGGTGAACCGCTACCCGATTGGACGCCTGGCAGCCGAAATCGGCGCTAACCGCTTTATTTAATAGCCTTCAGATCGGCCATCAACTGGTCGTGGGCAAAGCCGCTGGGCGAGCCTTTGGCGGTGAACCAGTTCTGGCCCAGCAAGGTGTGCGCCTCGTCGCAGTATTTCTTCCAGAAAGCCACGGTCATGGTCTTCAACCCTCCCCAGGTGATGCAGGTGAACCCTTTCTTGTCGTACTTGGGCACAAAAACGCAATGACCGCCCCAACTGCCTCTTTTGGCTTTGGCGCCGCCGTTGGGCACCACGTCCCACACCTCCTGCTTTTGCGCCGAGAGGGGCAACGCCAGACCGATATAGACGCCGCCAAACAGGGCGATGGACTGGCGCATCTCCACCAGATCGGTGTATCTCGGATCGGCAAAGGCCAGAAGCTTATGTTTGGCAAAACCCTTCTTCTGCCAGTCATTCAATACGTCCAGTTCCACGCCGCCGCTGTCTGTTTCCGGTTTGCCAGGGACATAGCCATCCCACTTTTCGTAGTAGCTCTTGAGGGTGCGGTCGGGGACGGTAACGATCTTTCCGGTGGTGTTGACGGTCCACACCTGCACGGCGTGCGCCGCGCCGGCAATGGTGCAATCGCTCAGCTTGTCGTTCAACATCATGCCCCAGTCGGTAATGCCCTTGGTCCAGTCGGCGGCAGGCGGGGGAGGCGGAACACCCGGCCTCAGATAGTCGCCAAGCGCCAGGGTGCGGGAATCGGTCTTGATGGCCTTGCGGCCTAAACGCATCTTCGAGTG
>JAATFE010000219.1 GCA_015655365.1 Terriglobales bacterium | reverse complement strand
CGGCAGGCGCGGGAACGGGCAGAGGCGCTGGTGGCCGAGTGCGGCGGGCCGGAGCGCTGCGTGGCTTTGCAGCAGGAACTGAGCACGCCGGCGGACGGACATGCGCTGGTTACGGCCGCGGTGCAAAGCTTTGGCCGGCTGGATGTGCTGGTGGCCAATCATGGCGTGTGGCCGCCGCAGGACGCGCCCATTGCGCAGATGACAGAAACGCAGTGGAAGAGCACGCTGGCCATCAACCTGGACGCGGTCTTTGGGCTGGTACAGGGAGCCGTGGCCCAGATGGATCGGCAGCCCCGGCTGGCGGGCGAGGCCACAGGGCACATCGTGCTCATCAGCTCCACCGCAGGGCAGCGCGGCGAGGCCAACCATGCCGACTATGCCGTGACCAAAGGCGCGATCATCAGTCTCACCAAAAGCCTTTCGAGCGAGCTTGGGCCGCGGGGAATCCGGGTCAACTGTGTAGCGCCGGGCTGGGTGGCAACCGAGATGTCGGCGGGGTCCGTTCAGGATGCCGTGCTGGGGCCAGAGATCGCCGCGGGCATTCCGCTCGGCCGGGTAGCGAATCCTCGGGAGATTGCGGGACCGGTGCTGTTTTTGTGTTCTCCGCTGGCCGGCTTCATCTCGGGAGAAGTGCTCAACGTAAACGGCGGCGCGGTGCTGGTCGGGTAAGAGGAGAAGAAGGATGCGCAGAGCTTTGCTGGCGACGCTGGCCGTACTGGCGCTTTGGACGCCGCTGAACCTGCGGGCGCAGACCGCGGACGAAGCCAAGAACGCGGCGCAGGCGCGCACGGCGCTGGACGCCATGGTGCAGGCTTTGGGCGGGCAGGCCTGGCTCGACATGAAGAACGTGACACGGCAAGGGCACCTGGCTGCATTTTTCCAGGGCAAGCCCAGCGGCGGAACCACGGACTTTTGGGAGTTCCACGTGTGGCCGGATCACGACCGGTACGAGTACACCAAGCACCGCGACGTGCTCCAGTTCTACATTGGACGGCAGGGCTGGGAGGTCACCTATAAGGGCAAGAAAGAGCTACCCCAGGAACAGGTGGACGACTACTTGCGCCGCCGCGACCACTCCATCGAGACCGCCATCAAGGTGTGGCTCAAGGACCCGAAGACCATCCTCATCTACGAGGGGCAGCGGCTGGCGGAGCGGCATTTGGCCGAGCAGGTAACGCTGATTTCGGCGCAGAACAAGGCCATCACCATCCTGATGGACAAGCAGACGCACCTGCCGCTGCGACGCAGTTTCGAGTGGCGCGACCCGCTCTACAAGGACAAGAACCTGGACGCCGAGGAGTACGATGACTATCACACGGTCAACGGATTCCCCACGCCGTTCACCACTACGCGGTTCAAGAACGGCGACATGACCCGGCAACAATATTTGGACAAGGTGACCTATAACCAGGAGTTGGGAGCAGATTTCTGGAGCGTGGATGCCGCGGACCGGCGCATCAAGAAGTAGGCAGGTAGGCGGCGAAGATGCCCGCGGGAGTTTTTGGGGTGGGTTCGCAGCGGCCCTCCGGGAGCGGATGCCGTTCAACCATCGTGAAGCGGGCTTGTTTATAATCCAGACGAGTGCGACTTGGCGTGGCCCATCCGCTCTTTGGAGCTAGAGAATGACATTAGATATCCAGGAAATCATGAATTTCCTGCCCCACCGCTTTCCGTTTCTGCTGCTTGACCGCATTGTCGAGTTCGATCCCGGCAAGCGGGTGGTGGCCATCAAGAACGTGACCATCAATGAGCAGTTTTTTCAGGGCCACTTTCCCGATTACCCCATTATGCCCGGTGTCTTGGTTGTGGAAGCAATGGCGCAAGCCGGCGCCATCATCATGATGGAGGCCATTCCCGACCACAAGACGAAGCTGGCGGTTTTTTCCGGCATCGAGCGGGCCAAGTTTCGCCGGTCGGTCACTCCAGGCGACCAGTTGCGCATCGAAGTGAACGTGTTGTCGTTCCGGCCGCGGGCCGGACGCATGGAAGGCAAGGCCTACGTGGACGGCAAGCTGGCCTGCGAAGCCACGCTGACCTGCATGATGGTGCCACGCGCCGCCAAGGCTGCTACCGAGACCAAGGAAGGGGTGACCGCAGAGTGAGCATTCATCCCAGCGCCGTCATAGCTCCCGGAGCCCGCGTACCGGATTCCTGCACGGTGGGCCCATTCTGCACCATCGGTCCCGAAGTCGTGTTGGGCGAGAACTGCACGCTCATCTCCCACGTTGTTTTGGAGGGCCGTACCCGCATCGGCGCGCGCAACACATTTCATCCGTTCTGCGCCATCGGCGTTGCGCCGCAGGATCTGAAGTATGGCGGCGAACCAACCGAGTTGGAAATCGGCGACGACAACACCATCCGCGAGAGCGTGACGATAAGTCGCGGCACCCATCACGGCTGCGGCGTGACGCGCCTGGGATCCGGCAACCTGCTGATGGCCTATGCGCACATCGGCCACGACTGCCAGGTGGGCAGCCACTGCATTCTGGCCAACTGCGCCACATTGGCCGGCCACGTGACCATCGAGGACTTTGCCAGCGTGGGCGCGTTTTGCCCGGTGCACCAATTTTGCACGGTGGGCCAATATGCCTTTATCGGCGGCGGCACCATTGTGACGCAAGACGTGCTGCCCTTCTCGCTGACCTCGGCGCGGCGAGAGAACAAGGCATTCGGCATCAACAAGGTTGGATTGCAGCGGCGGGGCTTTTCTCCGGAACGGCTGCAACGGCTGCACAAGGCCTTCCGGCTGCTGCTGGCGGCCAAGCTGAACACCACGCAGGCCCTGGAGAAGATCAAAGCGATGGGGGGCGACGATGCGGCCATTCTGGCGGCATTTGTCGAACGCAGCCAGCGCGGGGTCATCAAGTAGAGGACCATGACGGAAAGGCAAAATGCGCCTTTGAACGATGCTGCTTTCTCTCCCGGAGGGAGAGGGCGAGAATAGCCCAGGGTGGAAACCCTGGGAAGGCGCGCCCGGTGCCCCCGGCCCGTCCCGTAGGGACGGCCGAACCCTACCCCCAAACATAGCGAGGGTCGTATTCGATGGCGTGCTTCTTGAGAAATGCGATGTACTCGGCCTGGAAGTCGCGCTTGCTGTGATGCTCTTTTTGGCGCGCTATGTACTGGAGCGTGGCGCTGGTCTGGGTCCATCCGATGGAGAATGCGCCATACCCTTCCTGCCATGCAAATTTATTCCATGCGCAGGTCTCGTGCATCCAGTTCGAGGACGCGCTCTTGATTTCCCTCATCGCCGCCGCGACGGACATGGACGAAGGCAGGGAGAGCAGAATATGAACGTGGTCCTCGGTTCCGCCAATGCCGAGCGCTTTCATTTGGTGTTCGTGCGCAATGCCGCCCATGTAAGCCCAAAAACGAGGCTGGATTTCAGGAACGATCGTCTTGCTCCGCTCTTTGGTGGAGAAGACACAATGAAAGAGCGAACAGCAATAGGTGTGTGACATGGCAGAATCGTATCGCATTGCAAGGAATGTGCGGTGGTTCGATCGCCCCTCCGGGGCGAAGGGGGTTTTTGGGTTGCCCCGTTCCCAGGGTTTCGTCCGCGGCTGCGGACTTCACCCTGGGCTATTATCGGCGCTCCCTTCGGGAGCAAAGGCGCGCGGTTGCGCCTGGGAATGGGCGGCGCGCAACGGACAAGGGAGCGGCGTAATTAGCGCGGCTGATGCGCGAGTCTTTCAAGACAGGCGGGCGTCATGAAATTGGGTCTCATCGCCGGCAACGGCCGGTTTCCGTTTTTGTTGCTGGATGCGGCGCGGGCCCAAGGGCTGGCCGTAGTGGTAGCAGCCATCAAGGAAGAAACCGACGCGGAGATCGACCGGCGCGCGGCCAAAGACGACCACATCACGGTGCACTGGATCTCGCTGGGCGAGTTATCGCGGCTGATTGCGCTCT
>JAATFE010000260.1 GCA_015655365.1 Terriglobales bacterium | reverse complement strand
TCGAGCTTCAGCTCGCGCTTGCCGGTATCCAGCTCCGAAACCTCGATTAGGTCGCTCATCAGGTCGTCCAGCTTCTCTGACTCCTCGCTGGCCTCGGCCACCAGTTCCGCTTGCAGCGGTTGCAACTCGCCGCCAAAGCCCTGGCTCAGAGCGTAAAGACCACGGCGCAACTGCAAGAGAGGGTCGCGCAGCTTGCGGCTGGCTACGGAGATGAATTGCGTCTTGAAGCGGTCCGTATCTTGCAGGCTGGTGACGTCTTCAAGCGTGGTTACGGTCCCCAGCAGCCGCCCTTCGGAGTCGCGCATGGGCGTGGTGCGCAAACGGTAGCTGCGCTCCAGCTTGCCGATGCGCATGGGCAGCATGGCCGCTTCGCCTTCAGCGGCAACCGCTTTCTGCATGGAAACAGCATCGCGGATGGCGCTCAGAATCTTGTCGCCGCCGGGCGTGTTGGTCAGCGCCATGCGGTCCTTGGCAGCCTCGCCCAGCACCTCGGCAGCGGCCTGGTTCACCTTGAGCACGTGGCCCTTGCCATCGGTCACGATGATGGGCTCGAAGATGGATTGCAAGACTGCGTCGGAGAGTTGAAACTCCATCTGCCGGCGTCCTGCTTCGGAGTCGTGCAGTTCACGCAGCCGCACGGCGATCCGGTTCAACTCGGTAGCGATGATGCCAAAGTCGTCGTGGCTCCGCCATTCCACCCGATGCTCCAGGTTGCCCGAGGCGATCCGGCGCGTGTCGCGGGCCAGCATGTGAATGGGCCGCAGCACGGAGTAGATGGTCCCCAACTCCACCAGTGCGGCCGCCAGAATGAAGATGTAGGCGACTCTGGACTGTCCCGCCGCTGCAAGGGCATGGTGCGTCACAATCACAAGCCCCACCGTGAGGCCTGCAAGCAGAACACAGCCGAGTATCAATCGCTGAGAAAGATTGAGCATGGTCCGGTCTCCGTGCCGGTAAAGGTTAACTTACTCATTCTCGCGGAAATAACCCCCGAGTGCAAAACAGGGAACAGGGTGTAGGGCATAGGGAACAAACCTTTCCCAGCCCAATCCCGCTTTTTCTACCCCTACCCCCTGTCTTTAAGGTATTTGGCACACCGTGAGCAAATCGTTGTGCCAGCGGCAACTCAGCCCTGCTGGTTGAGGATAAGATACCAACACCCAGTTCACGCCAAACTCCTTCTTCAGCCGCTCGAAGTCCGCAAGCTGGAAGTTCGTCCAGCCTTGCTGGGCTTCCACTTGCCGCTTCCAAATCGGCCCCAACTCGGGTACCTGCGTCACCACGGCCGTGTCTTTCAGCGCATCGGCCAGTTGGCTGCGCTCGGCTAGGGCGCGGAAGCTGTGATAATCCTCGCCCGGTGCGGCCAGGTAATGAGGGTCCAAAGCAAAGTAGGCGTCGGTTGGCGTATTTTGCCGAATCCAGGCAAAGGCTTGCAGCCACGGATTGGCAGTTTGCCGCCCGGGCAGCTCCAGATGCTCGCTACTGGGGAAAAGGTCTCGCTGCGCGGCATACATGCCGGGGTTGATGACCAGCAGAAACAAAGCCCAGCGCCAGACGTGGCTCTTCAGCAGGTATTTGCCTGCCAGGCAACCGGCAATTAGCACCATGAAGAAATAGATCAGGTGGAGAAAGCGCATGGGTTGCAGCGGCGTAAGCCGAACCAGCGCCGCAGGGCTGAGCATGAAAATGGCCACCGCTTGTTGGAAGATGCCATACACAAAAACAGCCAGCGCAAAGCGCGCCAGCAGCGTCTTGCCTTGCTTTTGGGCGATCCGCCACAGCAACCAGAACAGGAACAGGGGAGCGATTGCCCCCAGCCACTCGTACCAGGCCCATTTGTAGATGAAATAGTAGGTCCGCGTCTCCAGCGCCTGATGCCAGATGGGGGTCGGCTTCTCAAACATCCAGCCCAGCGGCACAAACGCGGTTGCCCCGGCTCCACGCCAAGCCGTGCGGCGCTCTTTCAGCCACACATGCACCGGTTCCAGCGTTGTCATGGTCAGGAAGAAGCAGAAGGAGATTCCCATTGCGGCCATAATGGGATGAAGAAGAAAAGACAGCACCAGCAGCAGCGCTGCCTGCCATCGCTTGCCGGCAAGGATTCGCGAAACCGCCAGCAGAATCACGGCGGTTGCCACATTGCGCGGATGCAGATGCTGATCGGCCAGATACAGCGCCGTTCCCGCAACCGGCAGGGTGAGCATCGCGCCTACCATCGCCACGCCCGCCCATTGCGCCCGCCGGTCAGGGAACAGCTTGCGCGCAATGCTCCAGCAGCCGAAGAGAATCAGCACAATCGACGCGAACTGCCACAGCAATTCCGTTGCGGCAACGGGAATTCCGGTTACATGAATGAACCCGGCCACCCATTCGTCGAACTGCGTTGCCTGAAGCTGCGTCCGGAAGAACTCCGCATCGTAAGGGTAAAGCGCCGGGTTCAGGTTGCTCTTTACAGCGGCAAGATACACGCTGTCGTCTTCGATGCCGGGGTGGTATCCCATTACGGCAAACGCCAGGATCGAGAATGCCAGGATCAACAAAATATTGCGTTTATAAAGTCTGCGCACGTGGTTTTGCCTCTTACACTCCATTCAATATGTCCGCAGATACGGCAGAGGCTGCGATTCGCTTGCGTGGAGGGGGCAGAGGAATTTAAGCCCTTCGCGTAAACGGGATTTCCAACGCATCGTCTAAATGGGCAAGCAGCACAAACGCATTGCTGTGCCCAATCGACGCCTGACTCGCTTTCGGCAAACTATAATTCAAATTGTAGTTGACGAGAGCGGGGAGCGCCTTTTCGCGTCGAACGCAATTTGATAGCACAGCACCAGAATGTCCGTGTGCGCTCCGCGGTTGCGCTCAACCCGGAATCTAGCAGCAGCAAAGGGTCATTGAATGAAGCTACGGACGATGCGTGCCGTCGACTACTGGATCGGTATACCGCTCTGTTTCCTGTGCACATTGCTGGTACGGCTTTGGGGTAAGCCCAAAGGGCCGCCAACCCCGCAACGCCTCCTCTTTATCGAGTTGTCGGAGATGGGCAGCACCGTCATCGCCAACCCTGCCATGCAGAAGGCGAAAGACGAGCTTGGTGCGGAGATTTTCTTCCTCATCTTCGAGCGCAATGCCGACAGCCTGCGCCTGCTCAACACGGTCTCCGAAGCCAACATTATCACCATCCGCGAAACCGGCATCTGGGTTTTGCTCCTCGATTCGTTTCGCTTCCTGCTCTGGGCGCGCAAGGCGAAGATCGACACAGTCGTGGATCTCGAGTTGTTTTCGCGTTGTTCTGCCGTGCTCACCGGCCTCTCCGGGGCCAAGCGGCGGGTGGGCTTTTACCGTTTCCACTGCGAGGGCCTTTATCGCGGCGAAATGATGACTCACCGGGTCAATTACAACGGCCACATCCACATCGCCAAAAATTTTGTCTGCATGATCAATGCGCTCCTGTCCCCCGAACCGCAGGTCCCCTACTCCAAAACCTACGTTTCCGACGAGGAGATTCGCGTGCCCATTCGCGATGTTTCCGAAGGGGAAAAGGAATATGTGCGCGGCCTGGTGCGCGAAGTCTATCCCGACTACGAGCCGGAATTTAATCGCATCGTCCTGATCAATCCCAACAGTTCCGAGCTGCTGCCCCAGCGGCGCTGGTCCCAGGACAACTTTGCCACCCTGGCCGGCATGGTGGCGCGCGAGTGGGACGATGTTCTGGTCCTGATCACCGGTTCCCGCAGCGAGCGCGAAGAAGCCCTCCGCATGCAGGAGCAGATCGGCCATCCCCGCTTCCGCAGCTTCGCCGGCATGCATAAGCTGATGGCCCTGCCGGCTCTCTACAACATCGCCGCGGTCCTGGTCACCAACGACAGCGGCCCGGCCCACTTCTCAGCCATCACGCCGATTCGCTCCATCGTCCTGTTTGGACCGGAGACTCCCAAGCTCTATGGCAGCCTCGGCAACACCGAGTCGATCACAGCCGAGCTCTCCTGCTCGCCCTGCGTGACCGCCTCCAACCAGAAAAACACCGCCTGCAACGATGCCGTCTGCATGCGCATGATTACTCCCGAACGTGTACTCGAGTCCGTTCGCGGGGTTCTCAACGGAGAATCCGCGCTCCATCCAGATATGGCTCAACTCACGATTGCGGCATCCTTGTAGCTGCAATCGTCGGCCACAAAAATGAAGAAGGGGACGGGCTTTTGCCCCGTCCCCTTCTTTGTCGATTGCTCCTCGCAGTCTTACATCGCCGGCAGCAGCAGCCGCAGCAACAAAAATCCGCCCACGCCCGCAAAGAACACCAGCGCCATGTGGATGCCGGGCTCTTTGTTCACTTCGGGCACCAGGTCGGTGGCGGCCACATACAGGGCCACGCCGGCCGAGACAGGCAATCCATACGCCAGCAAACTCGGCGCCAGTTCAATCACCAGCACACCGGCCAATGTGGCCCCGGCCAGCGCAACCGCGGAGTAGAAAGCCATCGAACGGCTGCGTCCGCTGGCCAGCATCACGCTGGCCATGGTGAATCCCTCCGGTGCCTTGTGCAGCACAATGGCCAGAAAAATCAGCCAGCCCAACCAGTTCGAGACCAGAAAGCCCGAGCCGATCGCTACGCCGTCAAACAGCGCATGGAGGCTCAGGCCCGCCATCACCGAGTTGCCGGTATGTTTTGAGACCAGCTCGCCGTGGTGCGTCTCTTCGCCATAGTGAAAGTGCCCGCTGATGGTGTGTTCCAGCAGGTGCACCACGCAATAGCCGGCCATGATGAGCATCGGCCCCAGCAGCGGGCTGCGGTGCAGGCTTTCCGGCACCATTTCCACTACCGCCGTAGCCATCAAAAAACCGGCGCCCAGGGCCACAAAATAGCGCAGATAGCGCTCCACGCCCTGCGCGCGCACCAGCACCGCGCCGCCAACCACGTCGGCCAATGCGGCAATTGTTCCTAACAATAATGAAAGTTTGAGCATCCGCCCCTTTACCCGCTGTGCCGGATGTTCAGCACGTCGCCATCGTGAACAATGTATTCCTTGCCTTCCAGCCGCAAGGTGCCTTTGGAGCGCGCCGCCGCTTCGGAACCCGCCTCCAGCAGCTTGTCCCAGCGGATGGTCTCGGCGCGAATGAAATGATGCTCCAGGTCCGTGTGAATCGCTCCCGCCGCCTGCGGCGCCTTCGAGCCCACCGGAATCGTCCAGGCGCGGCATTCGTCTTCGCCCGCGGTGAAGAAGCTGATCAGCCCCAGCAGCGTATAGCTCTTGCGGATCAGCCGCTCCAGGCCGCTATCCGTCAGTCCGTAGCTGCCAAGAAATTCCGCGGCTTCCTCTTCGTCCATCTCCGCCAGTTCCGCCTCCACCTTGCCGCAGATGGCCGTAGCCCCAGCGTTGGGCCGCTTGGCCACTTCTTCCAGGTTGAAGCGGCTCACCGCGGCTTCCAAATCGTCGCCGAGCGTGATGCTTTCACCAATGTTAAGCGCATACAAAATAGGTTTCTGCGACAAAAACGTGAAGCCCTTGAGGAGCTTTTTCTCTTCCGGTGTCATCTCCAACTCGCGCAGCGGCTGCTCTTTTTCGAGAGCCTCTTTCGACCGCAGCAGCAGCGCATGTTCCCGCTCCAGATCGGCTGTGCGCATCTTTTTGAGGTCCTTCTCCAACCGCTCCAACCGCTTTTCGATCTGCGTCAGGTCGCTGAGCATCAGGTCGAATTCGACGCTCTTGATATCCCGCAGCGGATCGATGGGACCCACGTGCGGAATCGAGTCGTCCTCGAACGCCCGCAACACATGAATCAGCGCGTCCACCTGCCGCAGGCTGCTCAGGAACGTGGTTTCCTTCAGGGCTTCCTGGCCGATTGCGGCCACATCCACGTACTCCACGGTGGCAAAGGTGGTCTTCTTGGGCGAGTAAAGAGCAGACAATTTTTCCAGGCGCTCATCCGGCACGCGCGCCATGCCCAGGTGCGCATCGCGCGAGTGGCTATGCTCTTCGAGCCTGGCTTTGGTCAGAATCTTGAACAACGATGTCTTGCCCACCTGTGGCAGGCCAATGATGCCAGTCTTCATGATTTTCCCGCTGTACCCGCGGCTGCATGGGGAATGCGCCTGCAAGGCCACTTCGATGATACAGGAACGGGAACAGAGGCCAGGGGGCAGAGAACAGAGATCAGGGATCAGTGAGCTCCCAAACCGCTGGGTGGGAAACCTCAACCCTCTCTTTCCGCACGACCGGTCTTGTTCCTACCATCCCGCGGACCAGTGCCGCAGGAAGACCCCGTCCCCTCAGCCCCGTTCCGTCTCCGCCTTGGCCACAAAGACCACCGTTGCCAAGCCCAGCAACAGAATGGCTTCCTCCACCTGCTCGCTGCGTTGGTGCAGCGTTTCGAAGTGCACGCGGGCGGGGTTGGCGGCATCCGCTGCGTCAATCGTTCCGCCAACGGCCACGCGGTCGCGCTCCATGGCCGGAATGATGCCGAATTGGGAGTAGACCGTAAAGCCGATCATCAGGATCACCAGTCCCATGGGCGCAAGCACCGTGCGTGGCTTGTAGATCCCCAAGGCAGAGGTCAGTGCGAGCACAGCCAGCGCCACCATCCCCGAGACCAGACCCATTCCATGCAGGATGGTCAGCAACTGGCGCACAATCATGCCCGCCGCGTGGGTATCCGGCCTCAGTGTTCTGAAGGCGATTCGAGCTGTGAAGGGAAAAAAGATTTCTGCGCCCAGCCAGACAATGAGCGCAAGCGAGAGCAGTGTGCGGAGCAGAGTCTTCATAACGCCAGCTTTCAGCAGTCAGTTACCAGGATTGTAATCCGTGTCGGTGGCGGAATGCTGGGAACAGAGCCGGTGTGCTGATCGCTGACCGCTGAAAGCTGCTTTCTCGTTTTATTGGAGGGTTCCATACACAGAGGGTCTGCCAATGAGCCGCTTGATGCGCTCCTTGACCGGCGGATGG
>JAATFE010000394.1 GCA_015655365.1 Terriglobales bacterium | reverse complement strand
GTGGTGGATCTCGGCTCCGGCGGCGGGCTCGACGTGTTTCTTGCGGCGAGGATGGTCGGCCCCGAAGGCCGCGCGATTGGCATCGATATGACGCCGGCCATGATTGAGCGGGCGCGCGCCAACGCCAAGGCTGGCGGCTATACCAACGTCGAGTTTTACCAGTCGACGATTGACCGGATTCCGTTGGCGGATGCATCGGTCGATTGCGTCATTTCGAATTGCGTTCTGAACCTCGCGCCGGATAAGCCTGCCGTCTTCCGCGAGATTGCCCGCGTGCTGAAGCCCGGCGGCCGGGTTGCGGTGAGCGACATTGCCTTGAAGGGCGAACTACCCGAGGCCGTGGCGCAGAGCATCGCTGCCTATGTCGGCTGCATTGCCGGAGCCATCAAGATTGGGGACTATCGGGCCGGACTGCTCGCCGCAGGCTTCGAGCATGTGGAGATTGTGGAGAGCGGCAAGGACCTCAATGCGTACGCCAAGGTTGAGAATCAGTCTGGCTGCTGCTCGCCGGCGATGGACGCGTCCAATCCATTCCAGGTGGTTGAGGCCCCGTGCTGTTCTTCCACGCCCGCGCCATCGGATTCGCTGCACGACGAATTGAAGGAACTGCTCTCCAAGTACGACATCAATGCGGCCGCGGCAAGCGTAAAGGTCTACGCCATCAAGCCCGGTGCATAACCTGAGTGCAGAGCACGATGGGGTCTTGCGGAAGCTGGAGACTGCTCCAGCTTCTTCGCTTTCTCAGGACCCAGGTCGTCATGCAGCGCAGATCCTGCACGATGGTCGTTTTCAGCGGATCGACGAGGACGGCGTTTAGCTCCTCAGTCAAATCGAGCAGCATTTCTTCATCCACCAGAAACCACTCCGCTCCGTCTCCAACGATGAAGCGATTACCTCCGACCCGCTCGAAGTCCATGCCAATCCGCGAACCCAAGCGGCAAAACAGCATCCCGCCGGGCCTGAGCACTCGCCAAAGCTCAGACAACATGGCGCGGAAGTGCTCTTCATCCCGCGCAAAATGAAGCACCGCACTGCAAATCACCACATCCGCAAACTCATTTGGGAAGGGCATCCGCTCGACCGGTCCCACTTGGAAGTTTTTGGCGGGCAAGCCGGTCATGAGCGAGGCGGAGAGCTTGCGGATGTGCTCGACGCCCTCGGCATCCTCGTCGAGGGCAAATACTTCGCAGCCTTCGCGCAGCAGATGCACCAGGTTTCGCCCGTAACCGCAGCCGGCGTCGAGCACGCGCATGCCGGGCGCGATGTTCCCCCGCAAGATCTGATCGAAGACATAGATATCGATTTGCCCGAACTGCTCTTGCACGCTCAATGTCAATTCGCCACCATCCTTGCCGCGGGAAATGCGGATGACTCCCTGTGCCAGTTGTATCAGCATCGGGTTCCGGATGTTGTCTTGTGCAGCGGACAGCAGTTTTCGCAGTTGCAGCGGGGATCGACGATAATCGAGTTCTGTGCGATCGATTGTGCAGTGGAGAAGGAGGTTCCCGTGCGCCATTTCGTTTCTGCAGGATTCCCGGTTCTTGGCCTGCTGGTTTTAGGCGCGGTGTGTGGCGCTGCGCAGGTTCCCGTCCCCGCGGAGAAGGCCGTGCCCGCGCGCCACGGCTTGTTGGCGCTCGATGAGGACCTGCAAGCGCTGGCGGAAAAAGTTGGGCCCGCTGTCGTGACCATCGAGGTGAGTGGGCTGACCACGGTGCAGGATCCCAACACGCGGCAAACGACTTATGTGGCCAAAGAGCAGGGGGTAGGCTCGGGCATCGTGATCGATGCGTCGGGGTACATTTTGACCAATGCCCATGTGGTGGAGCATGCGACTTCGGTCTCGGTTCTGGTCTTCCGCCATCGCAACCGCCAAGTTGGCGGTACGGAAGATGTGCAGCGTTTTCCGGCCAGGATTGTGGGCCGTGACGCGATGACCGATATTGCCCTGCTCAAGGTGGAAGCCGCGGATCTGCCTGCGCTCGAGCTGGCCGACTCTGATCAGGTGCATGTGGGGCAGTTTTGCCTTGCCTTTGGCAGCCCGCTGGGTCTGGAGAACACGGTGACGATGGGTGTAATCAGCGCCACCCAGCGCCAACTGAACCCCACCACGCCGGTGGTTTATCTGCAAACCGACGCGGCCATCAATCCGGGCAACTCCGGTGGACCGCTGGTCGATATCCGTGGCGAAGTCGTCGGGATGAACACCATGATCGTCTCGCAGTCCGGCGGCAGCGAGGGCGTGGGCTTTTCGATTCCCTCGAACATGATCCGCTTTATCTACGACCAGTTGCGCAAGCAGGGGCATGTGCGCCGGGGCGCCATCGGCATTTCCGCGCGCGAGATCACGCCTACGCTCTCCAGCGGGCTCGGCCTTCCGCAACAGCCGGGAATCATCCTCGAAGACGTGCTGCCGGGCTCGTCTGCCGACAGGTCGGGCCTGCACCCGGGAGACATCCTGCTCGACGTCGACGGCAAGCAGTTTCAGGATCCCCGCGCCCTCTCGGTCCTTCTCTTTCAGAAAAGGATCGGCGAAAACCTTGCATTCAAGATTCAGCGCGGCGCCCAGGTTCTGAGCGTGAACGTCCCCGTCACCGAGCGTGCGCGCGACCCGGAGAGCATTCTGGATCCCACCCAGTCGACCGGCAACATCGTTCCCAAACTGGGGATTGTCGCCATGGAGATAACGGATTCCGTGGCGAAGCTGATTGAACCGACGCGCATCTCGGGAGGCATCCTGGTGACGGCGCTAACCGCCGGGGGCAACGCCTCGCTCTTTGGCCTGCAAGCGGGGGACGTGATTCATGCGTTGAACCACACGCCGCTGGATTCACTGGAGACCTTGCGCAAAGCGCTGGCCGGACTGAAGCCGGGAGATGCGGTGGTCTTCAGCCTCGAGCGCGGCGGACAACTGAACTACATTGCGTTCGATAACCCCGAGTAAAAGCGCCGCGATTCGTCGAACGGCCGATTGCCCAGATGCAAAATGTCCCAGGCCTCGATTGGAGACCTGGGACGCTTTGAGAATTCAGCCGGCAAAAACGGGTCTTATGTCGTTACGATCTCGCTGAAGTCGGCGATGCCGGAGAAGCCACGCAGAACCTCGTCGATCAGGCTCAGGTGCGCGCCGCGCACGGCCGCATCCGGATCGAGCACCATCACCTTGTCGAAGAAGGCATCCACTACCGGGCGCAACGTGGCGATCGATGCCAGCGCCTCGCCATAGGCCCGCTGCTCGCGCTGTTGAGCCACTTGAGGCCTCAGGGCGGCGGCAGCGTCGAAAAGTTGCTGTGCCTCAGGCGAGAGCGTTACGTCTTTCGGCGAACCGATAGCGAACTGCTTCTCTTCTGCCTGGCGCAGGATGTTCTTGATGCGCTTAAAGGCCGCGGAGATCGCCGCGAAGTCCGCGGACTCGCGGGCCGCCGTCAGTGCTTCGGCGCGGGCAATGGCATCGCGCACATCGTCTGCTCCGGCAGCCAGTACTGCGCCGACCACGTCGTAGGCAAAGCCGCGCACGTCTTTGAGGTAGAAACTCAGCCGCTCGCGCAGGAAGGCAGCAACCTGCTCGCCGTTTGCATCGTCCGGTCCCGTGGCTTTGACCACTTCGGCCAGCGTCAGCGGCAATCCGGACTCTGCCAAAATCTTCACGATGGAATTGGCGGCGCGGCGCAGCGCAAAGGGATCCTTCGAGCCGGTGGGCGCGGAGCCGATGCCGAACATGGCGGTGATGGTCTGAATGCGGTCGGCGATACCCAGCAACTGGCCTTCGACCGTCGAGGGAATCGCGTCCTCAATCGAAGCCGGCGTGTACTGGTCGTAGATGGCCTTGGCGACCGTCTCACCGAGACCCTGAGCCTTGGCGTAGAGCCCGCCGATGATGCCTTGCAACTCGGTGAACTCCTTCACCAGCTCGGCAGTCAAATCGGTCTTAGCCAGTGCAACGGCCTTCAGCAGCGCCGATTCGTCGAATGCGATGCCCGCATTCCTTACGGAAGCAGTCAACTGCTGCACCACGGCCAAGTTGGCTTCGGTCTTCCAGTGGTAGCTGCCAAGCTGTTTCTGGAAGGTGACGTTTTTCAGGCTATCCGCGCGCACGGCGAGCGGCGTCTTCTGGTCGACTTCCCAGAAAAACTGCGCGTCCTTGAAGCGTGACCGGAGCACCCGCGCATTGCCGTGGCGAATGATCTCGCGGCCCTTCTCGTCGGCCTCCGTGTTGAGCACGGCCAGGAAGTGAGGGGCCAGCTTGCCGTCCGCGCTCTCGACTGCGAAATATTTCTGGTGGTCGCGCATCACCGTGACCAGCACCTCTTCGGGCAGGGCCAGGTATTCCGGCTCGAAGGTGCCCAGCACCACGGAAGGCCACTCGGTCAGGTGGACTACGGTCTCGATGAGCGGCTCGTCCTCGCGCCAGCGTGCGCCGGGAACGGTGCGCGTGGCGGCGTCCAGGGCCTTGCGGATCGACTGGCGGCGTTCTGCCACGTCAACCACGGCGTAGGCTTTGCGCAGGGTTTCCACGTAACTCTTGGGCGATTCCAAAACCACGGGGTGGTCACCGTGGAGAATGCGATGGCCGCGGCTGGTGTTGCCTGCGGCGATGCCGGCGATTTCCAGCGGAACAACCGCGGAGTCAAGCAGCGCAACGACCCAGCGCACCGGGCGCACAAAGCGCTCTGGCTTGCCTGCGCGCCAGTACATATTTTTGGCCCAATAAAGGCCCAGCACTTCCTTGGGCAGTTCGCTTGCCAGCACCTGCGGTGCGGCCACGCCCTGACGCTTCACCGTGGCGCCGATATACTCGCCCTTGGCGTTGGTGACTTTGGTCAGAGTTTCCACGGCCACGCCGGCCTTTTTGGCAAAAGCTTCGGCTGCCTTGGTGGGAGCGCCGTCTTTGAAAGCAACTTTCCACGAGGGACCGGTCAACTGTTCTTCGGTATCGGCTTGCGCGGCCAGCACGTCTTCCACCAGCACGGCCAGGCGTCGCGGCGTGGAGTAGGTGGTCAGCTTAGCATTGGGTCCCAGCAAGTGCTCGCGCGTGAGCAGATCGTTCACCCGTTTGCCCAACTCAGCCTCAGCCCCGGCAATCATGCGGGCGGGAACCTCTTCCAGCCCAATCTCCAACAAAAAATCAGCCATAATCCTATTGCTCTCTCGCTAACTTGCTAACACACGCGAAGCGTGGCTAACTCGCTGACTCGCTAAATTATGCCGCCTGCTGCAATGCGTACGCCTTGGCCACGCCGACCGCCATGGTGCGAATGCGACCGATCACGCCGACTCGTTCGGTGACGCTGATAGCTCCGCGCGCATCCAGCAGATTGAACAGGTGCGAGCATTTGAGCGCCAATTCATAGGTCGCCAACAGCGGGAAGCGGCGCTTTTCCAGCGGGCTCGCATTCTCATTGGCAAACAGCAAGTTAGCCTTCTCGATCAAGGTCTGGGCTTCGGCTTCGTACATATTGAAGTGTTCCCATAGCCTGGTAACATCGGCCATCTCGAAGTTATAGACCGAGAACTGCAACTCTTCGGCCAGGCGCACGTCGCCGTAAGTGACCGCTTCGCCCGTCTCCGGATCGACAGCCCAGACGATATCGTAGATCGATTCCTTATCCTGCAAGAACGCCGCAATGCGCTCGAGTCCATAGGTCAGCTCGGAGCAGATGGGGTCCAGATCGATGCCGCCGCACTGCTGGAAGTAGGTGAACTGGGTAATCTCGAGCCCGTCCAGCATCACCTGCCAGCCCACGCCCCATGCGCCGCCCGCGGGCCACTCCCAGTTGTCCTCTTCAAACTTGAGGTCGTGCTGCTTGAGATCAATGCCGATGGCTTCCAACGACTCCAGGTACAGTTCCTGAACGTTGACCGGTGGCGGTTTCAGGATGAGCTGAAACTGGGTGTGCTTGAACAGGCGGTTGGGGTTCTCGCCATAGCGCCCGTCGGCCGGCCGCCGCGAGGGCTGCGCATAACCGACGCGATAAGGCTTGGGTCCCTGCACACGCAAAAACGTTTCGGGCGCCATGGTGCCGGCGCCTACTTCAACGTCGTAAGGCTGCTGCAACACGCAGCCACGAGCCGCCCAAAAGCCTTGCAAGCGGAACAGTAACTCCTGAAAAGTCAGGGCGGTTGGTTTCGCGGGGGATGCAACCGGAGATGATGAAACGGAGGATGAAGGCACGTGGAATTCTCTCTCAGTCGGGACTGAGGCAATTTTATCAGCCTCCCAAGCGGGCCAGGGCTTCGGCAGATCGCAGTTTGCGCTCCAGGTGCCGCTCCAGGGACTGCAAAGTGAAGCGGCGCAGGTCTTGCGCGCGCCGCCGGGTCCATGGTTCGGCGGCAAAAGCCGAGGCTGGTGCCCGCAACATGCGTTGCGCCAGTTGCCAGGAATCGGCCGAGAGATCGTTGGCGTTTACCCCGCCATGACGAGTACAGAAAAGCCCGTCGCCGAGCGTATCAAAGCGGGCCTCGCCAGCCACTAGGGCCCTGCCGCAGGCTGTACAATGGGCAATGTCGGGCAGCAGACCCATCAGCCGCGTCATCCACAGCGAGAAATAGGTCAACGGCATCCAGGGCTGCTCCACCGTGGTCTGTTCGAGCACCGCCAGCAGCAGCCGGAAGACCGTTTCCTGGGGATCGTGGTCGGGAAGGGCCTCGTCCAGTACTTCGGCAAAGAAGCTCAGGACGGTCATTCGCGCGTGATCCACAGGGATCGAAAGCGGGGAGCGCAGAATCTCCAACTGATCCAGGCGAACCAGCTCTTGCCGGGGCCGCTCGGCAAACCAGGAACGGGCTACGGTCATGGGCTCCAGCGCGCCGCCAAAGCGCTTGCGGCTCTTCAGCGCAGACTTGGCCACGCCCCGCACTTTGCCGTAATCGCGCGTGAAAAAGCTCACGATCAGGTCGGCTTCATGCACCGGCCAGGTGCGCAAAACCACGGCTTCCGATGTGAGTACGCTCATGTGTCTACGATTTTCGCATTGCGGAGAGGGTGCGGGCAGCGATAGAAAGTGACTCCCTGTATAAAAGTAAGGAATCTATGCGAAGGTAAGATATAGTTGAGCGTGAAAGGAAGTCCCATGCCCATAGCGACTATGACCTCGAAAGGCCAGATCACGATTCCTATCAAGGTTCGGAGGGCCCTTGGATTGAAACCGGGGGTTCGGATCGATTTTTATGAAGTGGGAAATGGCGAGTACGCTTTTCGGCCAAAGAATGGCTTAATTATGGATATGGCGGGTTGTATCCCTAAGATCGACTCTGCACTCACCATCGAGGAGATGGATCGGGCGGTCCTCGATTATGCGGCGGAACTGGATGCTGCAACGCGCAGCGCTCCTCGTGAAATCGCTATAAATGGTGAGAAAGCATGATCGGCCTGGATACCAATGTCCTGACCCGGTTTATTGCGCAGGACGATCCCTTGCAAAGCCCGGTGGCAAACCGGATCATGAACTCGCTGACGGTGGATGAGCCGGGATGGGTGGCTACGGCGACGATCCTCGAACTGGTGTGGGTGCTGACCAGCAAGATGTGCCTCGACCGCGCAGGCATTGCAGGAGTATTCAATCAAATGCTGAGGCAAGAGAAACTTGTGATGGAACAGGCCAGCGTCGTCGAAGAGGCTTTTCAACTGTATCGGAACAGCAGCGCCGATTTTGCCGACTGCCTGGTTGCCAGTTCCGCCAAGGCTGCGGGCTGTTCTCGGACCGTAACTTTCGACCGGAAAGCCGCGCATGATGCGGGGATGCAACTCGTCGAGTGAAGGATTTCCACCACTTTTGGGGATTTTCACTGGACGGCGAGGAGGCGCTTCAAGGTTACAATAGGAGCAGAGGTTCCAAATGCCCACCGCAATGGTCACCTTCAACGGCCGCATCACCCTTCCATCCCACGTTCGCAAAGAACTTGGACTCAAGACCGGCGACAGCGTGGATTTTGTTGAAGTCGAGAAGGGGCGGTTTGCTATCGTGCCCGGTCCAGTTTCGACAATCGGAGTCGAAGAATACGCTCCGGATTTGGACCAAGTACCAACCTTCGACTAGAAAGATCCCAATTTTCACGGCCCGTACTCGGTTTGTAGGCGGGTCGGTTCCTGCTGCGCTCCTTCAGTGGACGAGCGGTTC
>JAATFE010000506.1 GCA_015655365.1 Terriglobales bacterium | reverse complement strand
CCGGTGATCGAGGCGAAGGAGGCCGTGGTCTGAGACGATCCCGATGCGCGTGTGGGGGTCGACGGCAAGCGCCGCCTGCTCGATCTGGGCAATCTGGCCATCGATGATCTCAAGCGATGCATTCGCCTCGGGACTGAATGGGCTGTGCCCATGCTCTTGGTGGTCAAGGTCGGTCAGATGAACCAGCAAAAGGCCGGGATGGAACTTCTTCAAGATGGCAACCGCCTCGGCGGTCTTGGTGACATCCTGGTCCGTGCCGGGAGTGGGGTGAACGCCAATCTGTTCGAGAATGTCGACGGGATTGTAGGGAGAAATGGCGGGCTTGTCGGTATGCTCGGACTGCGTTCCCTCTGCGATGTTGTAGTCGATGGGCGCGCCGATGGTCACGGGCCAGCCCACATTGGCGGTCTTGATGCCCGCGGCATCTGCTGCCGTATAAAGCGTGGGCACTTTGATGTCGGAGAAATCCCAATACCAGGTGTTGGGGTGCTCATGTAGCGGATCGAAGAGGGTGTTGTCCAAAATCCCATGTTCCGCAGGCCAAACGCCAGTGACCAGCGTGGTGTGGCTGGGATAGGTAACGGTAGGAACGACCCCGACCACCCCCACCGCATAGCTGCCATGGGTAAGAAAGCTGCGGAGCGCAGGAATTCTGAGGCCGTGCTGACTGGCTTCCGTGACGTACTCGGGCTTCATTCCATCAACGGAGATCAGGACTAGGGGTGGCGCAGCGATCTGAGCCGTCGCATGGAGGGCAGAGATGGCCAGGAGGACGCTGAGAAATCGTACCGATGATTTGAACATATGTAAATTGAGTCTGCCTGAAGCGTGCTAAAAGAAGATGAATGGCCATCCTGCGGAGTAGGGTAGGGTGCGGACCGCAAAAAACACAGTTTGCTATCTCAACGGGCGCACGATCCGAACGGTTTGTCCATCGTCGATTCCAACCGCAATAGCTTCGGCGTATCGCAATTGGAGAACCGCCCGCTTTCCTCCAGATTGATTCTCTCGGCAGGCTGGGAAGCCGTGCCGTGCGCTTAGGTCTCTGACCGCTTAAAGCTGTACCAGCTTGGGTGCCCCAGGTCTCGCTTCTGAGACCTGGGAGAGCACGAACTCAAGGTACTAAATCATCCGGTCAGAGACCTGGTGCGAAACTTTGTTTTGCGCCCCCTCGGAAGCTGTTGCATCCATTCCATGTACACACCTGGCGATCCTTTGCCGGCTTCCCCGGCGGATCGCCGACCTTTCACTCATCCAACATATGGAGGTTGCAATGAGCACAATCAAGACGCAAGACGGAACCACGCTTTACTACAAAGACTGGGGCAAGGGGCAACCCATCGTCTTTTCGCACGGCTGGCCCCTGAATGCCGACGCCTGGGATGCGCAGATGCTCTTCCTCGGGCAGCACGGATACCGGGTGATCGCGCACGATCGCCGCAGCCATGGCCGCTCGGATCAGACTTGGGACGGCAACGAGATGAACACCTATGCCGACGACCTGGCGGGCCTGTTCGAGGCGCTCGATCTTCGGGAGGCGGTGATGGTGGGACACTCGACCGGGGGCGGCGAAGTGGCCCGCTACCTGGGACGCCACGGATCGAAGCGGGTAGCCAAGGCCGTGTTCATCGCTTCCGTGCCCCCGATCATGCTGAAGACCAAAGACAATCCGGGCGGACTGCCGATCGACGTGTTCGACGGCATTCGACAGGGTGTGCTGAAAGACCGGTCGCAGTTTTACAAGGACCTGTCCCTGCCGTTTTTCGGCTACAACCGCGAGGGCGCAAAGATTTCGGAGGGGGTTCGTGAGAACTTCTGGTACCAGGGAATGCAGGGCGGCTTCAAAGGGCAGTACGACTGCATCAAGGCATTCTCCGAGACCGACTTCACCGAGGATCTGAAGAAGATCGACGTGCCCACCTTGGTGCTGCATGGCGACGACGACCAGATCGTGCCGATTGCCGACTCGGGGCTGCTGACGGCGAAACTGGTGAAGGGAGCACAGCTCAAGGTCTATCCGGGGCTGGCGCATGGAATGGCTATTACCCATTCCGAGCAGATCAATGCCGATCTGCTGAGCTTTATTCGAGGGTAAGTCCGAGAGGGAAGGTGGGGCACCCTGACTGGATCAATACGCAAAGGCCGCTCCCGAGGGAGCGGCCTTTGCGTATGTGAGAACCAAGGAAACGAATTAGTCTCCGGCGACGGGTTCTTTCTCTTCGACGGGCTTGGCGGGGGCGATGGAGGACAGAGGCACCATGCCTTCGACCGGCTTTTCGCCCAGGACGTGCTCGCGATAGAGCTTGGCCATGCGGGCGTTTTCCGCATCGCTGATCACCTTGGAATCGCGGGCGCGCAGCTTCTCTTCGCGGGCGTTCTTGGCAATGCCCAGGTTGTCGAGCGTGTGATTGGCCTCGGCGTTCACGTCGGCCATGTTGAGGGTCAGATCGTGGCCCACCTCGGGCATGTTGACCTTCTTGCCGCCAGCGAAGATCTCATGGCGTCCGTGCTCCTCGTACCACTTGGTGAGGGTGGCCGTCATGTGCATCTTCTCGATGATGTTGCGCCAGCCGATGCCGGTGTTGTAGGCGCAGAAGCTGATTTCGCCTTCCTGCGTGGCATAGGGGATGGTGCACTGCTCGGTGCGGCGGAAGTCGTATGTCCAGAGATCCTGGAACCACATGCCGGCGATGAACAGGAAGTTCCAGCGGTCGGCGCGGCGCTTCTTGATGTCGTCCATGGTGCGGTCGCCCGAGACGCTGCCATAGCTCCTGCCGGTGGCGCCGAAGGTCTTGTCCATCTTCTTGAGCATGTCGGTGATCTTGAAGTGGGTAGGCGACTTGAACGGATCGTAGTTGCGCAACAGCGCCAGCGAGAAGCCGATGACCGAGAGCCAGCGGCCGCGGGCGGCATCGTTGACCTTGGCCAGATCCTTCGAGACCTTGTCCATGTTGAGGAAGGCGGTGACGGGAGCGGCTTCCTTGGTTTCCTTATCGATCATGAGGGCCATGCCGACGCCGCAGTTTGGGTGACAGCCGCAGTTGAGCTGGCCCCACTCGGCGTTGGGTCCGTGAACCAGATCGGCCCAGTCGGTAAAGATGGACATGAAGCTGATGGGGAACCAATCGCGCGCCGGCTCGCCAAAGCCCATCTGGTCCTTGATGTCGTGGGCCATGTGGCTGAGGGTGTAGCGCTGGGCGTGACGGCGCTCGTCGGAGATGTCCTCGTCGCGGCCGGTGAAGCTGACCGGCTGGAAGCTGAGGAAGCTGATCCGCTTGGGGTTGTCCAGGGCGAAGCGGATGATGTGGCCCACCTGCTCGTTGTTGATGCCGTTGATGATCGTGGTGACCGGCACAATGTCCACGCCGGCGTCGTGCAGGTTGTTGATGGCCTGCAACTTCACGTCAAACAGGTTGCCCACCTTGCGGTGCGAGTTGGCGGCGTTGCCGATGCCGTCGAACTGGAGATAGACGTAGCGCAGACCGGCTTCGGCAGCGGCGCGGCAAAGTTCCTTGCTCTTGGCGAACTCGATGCCGTTGGAGGCAGCCTGGACGCTGTTGAAGCCCACCTTGCGGGCATAGGCGACCGCGTCGAGGAAGTAGGGCGACAGGGTCGGCTCGCCGCCGGAGAACTGGACGCTCATCTGCCGCTTGGGTTTGACGGTGACGGCGTTGTCGAGCATGGTCTTGATCTCATCCCACGTCAGTTCGTGGACGAAACCAACCTGGTTGGCATCCATGAAGCAGGGATCGCACATCATGTTGCAGCGGTTGGTCAGATCGATGGTCAGCACCGAGCCGCGCCCGTGGGTCAGGGTCGAGGTGCCGTGGTGGTGGAGCTTTTCGTCGCCCGTGCCGTGCAAGCGGATGTCGCGGCCGGGGAAGCTCTCTTCCAGATGCTTGAAGAAGGCCGTGTCGATCGACATGACGTCTTCGAAGTGCCCGTGCTTGGGGCAGTCCTTGACCATCAGGATCTTGCCGTCGCGCTCGATGATCTGGGCCTTGATTTCGCCCACTTTCTCATTGAGCAGGACTTCCATGGGCAGCTTGCCTTCCAGAATCTGCTTGCGAATCTCGGGTACGCACTTGGGACAAAGAGAGTCCGTGGTGCGCGGCCATCCCAGCGGGGGCTTTTCCTTCTCCCAGCTCTTGAGCAGGGGTTTGTCGCTCCACTTGGGAGTGAATCCCGGGTTGGGGCTGATGCGGTTCAACCGCTCAAATACGGCCCACGCGCCCTTTGCCGCGTAGACAACTGCCAGCTCGGCATACTTTGTCGCTTTGCCCATGTGTTGCGATCTCCTTGAAGAATGAACTTGTTGCCGGGGCGATTGACCACCCGGCTGAACCCGCGATTCCTAAAAGTCTTGGAAGCCGGGGTGCTGAAATTCCAGTCCTAGAGTACCCGTGGTGCCCGGTCAACCCAAAGGCCACGCAGTAAACGGCGAAATGGCTGGCTGAACGGTTGCCAGGGCGGGGCGAACGGTTGGGAGGAGAGGGGGTTTTGTCTACGGCTGCGCCGGTCCGTCGGTCTTGGCTACCGTGTTGATGACACGCTGGATGACGACGATCTGGACGTGGATGTGGCGGGCAACGTCGGGCAGGAACTCGGAGACGAAGTTGTCGATGGGGGCGGTGGCCAGGCCGATGCCCCAGCGCGAGGCGCTGGCGGGTAGATTGGTTTTGCGGCCCGGCACGTAGAGGTTGTTGACCTCGTCGCTGATGGCTGCGCCGACAATGTCGCCGTAGTTCACCATGCCCTTGCCGTCGTCGCCCTGGGTCCACACCACCTGGCCGATGGCGTGACGCACCCGGCGCGGAATGGTGGCGTTGGGCATGCGATGGTAGTGCGGGTCCTGGTGAACAACTGAGGGAACCAGAAACGTGGCAAAGAACTCACCGGTGATGTCCTGGGTAAAGCTGACGCCCACATTGCGCCCGAATCCGGCCATGCCGGGGCCATAGGCGGAGTCAGGGTCGGAGCCTACGGCAATGGCGGCATCGGCCAGAATGGTGAGGCCGTTGAAGGGGTCAAGCACATTGCGCATGGCCAGACGGGCCTTTTCCTTGGGCGTCAGGGGTTTGACCTGTGGGCCGGTGATGAAACGGTGGTACCAGTTGGTGGGCGGGGGAGGCAGGCAAGAGGCTGGAGCGGTTGCCGTGGCTGAGGGGGGATTGGAACTGCCTCTGGCGGGGCAGGAAACGGTGAGGGTCGCCGAGGAGCCGGCCAGGATCGCAGGTTGCGGCTGGGGAGCTTCCGGCAGGTCGGACTTGCTGCCTTCTGCCTGCTCTGCCCATGCGATGTTGGCAGACCAAAGCAGGGCGCCCAGAATCAGCGCCGCGCTCGAAATGCTGGCCCGCTGCATCCGGCTGAGGCTGCCGACGCTTCCGTATCCGTCAAACCTTGCTGAACGGCTCTGCAATGACCTGGCCCTCGCTGGTTAAAGCTGCGTCCTTCCTGGCATTTCCTGTTGACCTCAACGGATCCCCGCATCGGAATCGACGCCGGGAAAAATCCGCCGGGAATGCTCTCTATGGAAGTTCGACGTAGATTCTCAAGGGAAGGTCAACCGCGACCATAACAAAGCGCGGAGCTTTAAGCCATGGGGAACTGAAATTCCCTATTGACGATTGCGGCACATTCGCGGCTTCCTCCATTGACGCGCCACGGCGCACCCCGCAGACTGAAGATGAGGTTACCTTTAACGAGGTTACTTGCAGGAGGTTACTTTTGTGAGTACGTATCCCCCTCCGGGTTCTGGTGCGGGCGGAGTAGGCAGGCGCATCGAAGAGGCTGTCGAACTGATCGAAATGGAGCTGCGCCACACCATTGCTTATGTGAATAGCGCGGTGGTTCCGCAAGTGCGCCAGGAGTCGATCTCCGCTTTGCGCAATATGGCCGATACGCTGCACACTCTTGCCGACCGCTTCGAGAAGTCCACCGGCCAGACACCCAACCCGCCTTCCAGCCCAGATAAGGATTCGCACGCACGATGACCTTTTCCCTGCAAGGCAGGAACGTGTGGCGCTCGCTTGCCCCGGTAGGGTTGGCGCTGCTGCTGGCTGTTTCCGGCTGCGGCCATCACCGCAAACCGGCTCCGCCCCCGCCTCAGGCGGTTGCGCCGGAGCCAGAGATGCTGCCTCCCGTGGCGCAGAGCGCACCGCTGGGCCGGATTCCCATCACGCCGGTTCCTCCCGGCGGCGTGAGCCCGGAAGACCTGGATTATGTGGCGACCCACAGGCCGATTTTGACCGAGGTAGGGCTGGCCACCTGGTATACCGCGCCGTACAAGGGGCGTAAGGCCGCCAACGGACAAGTTTTCGACGACAGCGCCAAAACCGCTGCGCACCGTACCTTGCCCATGGGTTCGCTGGTGGTGGTGACCAATATCAAGACCGGCCAATCGAGCGCCATGCGCATCACCGATCGCGGGCCGTTTGTGGACGGCAGAATCCTCGATCTCACCGTTGCCTCGGCCAAGGCTACGGGCGTTTATCGCGCGGGCCTGGTGAACGTGCGTCTCGATGTTTACCAGACGCCCAAGCCAATCGAAACCGGCGGCCGCTGGTGCGTGCAGATCGGAGCCTTCAAGAGCGAGGAACTGGCCCTGGGCTTGAAGAAGCAGCTTTTGCGCAAGTATCCGAGCGCGAATGTGATCGAGTTCCCCGGCGAGAACAGCTACTGGGTCCGTATCCGTCCCCAGGGCGACGACCGCGAGATGGCCGAGACAATTGCCCGCCGACTGCGTCCTGCCGAGGGCGAGGCCTTCTTGACGCGGCTGGACTAAAGCAGCCGATCCGCCTCGACAGAAAATCCGCTTATTTTGATTTAAGGCCAGGACCGCCGGAGATGGGCTAAAATTTCGCCCATCTCCCGTTTGCACATGGGCCGATGCGGAAATCTGAAATGGAGGAAGGAATGACCATGGAAGGAACAAGAGTTCGGCAGAATTATTTGGCAATCGTGGTGGCCGCGGTAGCCTGCTTCCTGCTGGAGGCCGGCTGGTACTCGTTCTTCCTGAATGGGTGGCTCAACGGCATCGGCCGCACGCGCGAGTGGGCGATGAGCTCGGGAGTGAGTCCGGCGTTGCAATACGCCACGGCCCTGGTTTCTGCCGCGGTAATCGCCATGGCGCTCTCTTGCGTCATCCAACTCACCGGGCCGCAGACGGTGTGGCGCGGCATCAAGGTCGCGGTGCCGCTGTGGTTCGGCTTCGTGTTGACCACGTGGAGCACCGAGTACATCTTCGAGGTGCGGCCGTTGAGCCTGCTGGGCATCAATGCCGGGTTCTGGCTGCTGGGGATGATCGTCATGGGCGCGATTGTGGGCGGGTGGAAAAAGAAGTAGTGCAGGTTAACCGCGGTGGCGACGCGGGCTTTGACTCGCGAAATTTGGCGCAATAGACTGTTTCCATCGGGGAGTTCAAGAAAGTCATCGCCGAGATGGAGAAAGAACTGGCTGCCCAGCAGTGATCGGCCCATCCTACGTCGGCGGCGGATAAAAGGGCAGCTTGTCGTTCTTCTCGTTGGCGCGGCGAATGGTCACGTCGCCCAGCAGCAGCGCGGGGGCCAGCACGGTTTCCGGCACCTCGTTAAAGTAATTCGCAACCCATAAATCTTTGCCCGCAGCTTCCACACCGGAACGCAACGCACGCTGGTCCAGATCTTCCAGCGCGGCGCCGCGGACCAGTTCGCGCTTGCCATCGGGGCTCACGCGATAGAGCAGCCGCGGCGTTAGCCCAGTGCCCAAAGTCGCCACAGAATAGACGCTCTTGAGGCCGCGATCCTTGGCTATCTCCAGCAGCTTGCGGTTCAACTCTTCGTCCGAGAGGCCTTCGCGCGAGGTCACTTGCAGTACGCCGATTGAGGGACGGGCCGTGGCGGCTACTCCGGCGCGCGCGTGTCCGTTGGATTGGGAAAAGTCGCGGACAGGTTCGCGGCCGATGAGGTAGTTCTCCAGCCGGCCGGCAGTCACCAGTTTCACCGCCTGCGCCGGAACGCCTTCGTCGTCCACGCTGTAAGCGCCGACCAGCGCCTTGCTGGCATAGGTCTTCAGACCGGGGTCGTCGACGACGTCGAGAAACTCCGGCAGCACCCGCGCATGATAGCTCGACGCAAATGGCCCATTGGTGCGGGCCTCGGTGCCGAGCTGGGGTCGCGTGGCCGTGACTCCACTGCCCACCAGCAGCCGCAAAGCCTCGGAGGCGGCATCGGAGCTGAGCAACACTGGGCCGTGGTATTCCTCCTCGACAAGCGGCGCATTGCGCAGATCGGTCAGCGAGGCGATCAACTCGACCGCGTGTTTTTGGAAGGCCGCGGGCTCGTCCAGATCTTTGAGCGAGGAGCCGGTGGAGGCATAGGAACGGTCGAGCCTCATGCCGTCGGCGGCTTGCGTGCCCACGCCGAACGCCTCCTGGTAGCCGGAGGCCGACTTGCGCACGATGGCGCCTTCGCTGGTGACAAACCACGTGGTGGTTACGCGGGCATTGAACGCGGAAGTGGCGTACTGCACGTCGCGCTGGCCGGCTTTCACGGTCGCATCGGTACGGTAGAGGCCGCTGTCTTTAGCCACGCGGTCTGCCCAGGCAGCTTCATCGAGCTTCAAACGGAGCGGCTCCTCCAGCGAAACGACCGGCTTTTCCTGGCTGAAGTCGTCGGCCTGCGGCGGGGTTTGCACCTGTTTCAGTGCAGCCTGCTTTTGCGCGTAGGCGGAGAGCGCATTCTTGTAGGCCATGTCCGTGGCTGCCCACAGCGCCGAGCGCAACGCGACCGGATCGTCGTCGAGCGCCGCCATTTGCAGTCCGCCCTCGGTCCGGCTCCCGGAGCTGTCGGTTTTGTAGTCGCCCACCCGCACGGTGACGCGGGCCACGCGCTGGTGGCTGTGCGAGGAGCCCTCGCTGGCGCCAAACTCCGCTTTTGTCTCGTAGCTTTCCACATCCTCAATGCGGTATTGGATGAAGAACGGCTTCTCGAAGCCCTTCAACTGAAGCTGGGTCTTGCTGCGGTCCAGCTCTTCGAGCATCGCCTTGAGGATCGGGTCCTTTTCGGCGTCGGCGCGGGTTTGCTGCGCTGTAGCGTTCAGGCAAGCGCCGCCCAGAAGAGCGGCAAGAATGCCTGCTCCAGCGAATTTCGCAATCGGTCGAATCGGGTTCATTCTGCCTCTATCTTTTGCTGACAACTAACTGACTACTGACCACTGACCACTGTTAACTGACAACTGTTAACTGACTACTGTTTTACTGTCTACTGTTTTGCGCCGGGAATCGGCAGGATCGGCGGACGGGTTGTGCTCTGCGGCTGGCGCTGGGTTTCCATCTCGCTCAGCAGCATGGCCGGAGCCACGGCGCTGACCGGGACCGTGCCCGACTCCGCGCCGCACTCGCCGTTGAAAACTTCGCTCTTGTCGCTGGTAGCCAGGATGCGCTTCATCGCAGCGAGAGGCGTGCCCACGATGCTGACGCCGCGGACCAACTCATCGGGGCGGCCGTCCACATAAACCCGCCAAACCACTAGCGGAACCACGGAGAAGGCTTGCGGCGAACTGCGGGTGGTGACGGCAAAGCCGGAAGAAATGTCTTCGAAGTAGAGCCCGAACGGCTTGCCCTGCTTCTTGGCTTCGTCGATCAACTGCTTGCGCAATTCGGCGTCGGATACGGTTTTGGTCGAGGTCACAATCAAGTTGCCCTGGCGCCCGGTGGGCATGCGGCCGGTTTGCGCGCGGCCATGGCCGTTGGAGGCGGCAAAGCTGGCGATGGGCAGCCGCGACATGAGGAAGGTCTTCAACACGCCGTCCTGGATCAGGTCCACACGGCGCGCCTTCTGGCCTTCGTCGTCGTACTCGTACGTGCCGCTGAGCCAGGTTTTGCCGAAGGTCGTCAGGGTGGGGTCGTCGGCCACGGAGAGGAAGGTGGGCAGCACTTCCTTGTTCAGTTCCTTGGTAAAGGTCTGGCCCTCTTCGTCGCCGCGCTGGCGCTGGCCTTCCAGCCGGTGGCCCAGCACCTCGTGGAAGAAGACCGCCGCCGCGCGTCCGGAAAGGATCGCAGGTCCATCGAAAGGCTCGGTGACCGGGGCCTTGCGCAGCGCCTCCAGGCTCTTGCCCAGTTCGCGAATCGCCGCTTCCAACTCGGGCTGCGCGGGCAGGCCTTCGACCGTCTCGGCTTCGAAGGTTTGCGCGCGGAAGAGATCCATACCGTCTTCGGCCTTGGTCACGGCAAACACCACCACCCGCGCCTGCTGGTGAGGAGCCACGACGCGCGAGCCTTCCGACGAGACAAAGTAGTCGGTTTCGTTCTGCGCCGTCAGCATCACGATGTTCTGGTAAACGTCGGGGAACTCGCGGAAGATTTTGGAGAGCGCCCGCACCCGCTGCTCCCACGCCGCCTTGTCCACCGTCACCACGGGAGCCGGCTTGCCCAGATAGGTCTGCGGGGCTTCCTGGCTGAAGTCGGGCGACGAGTCCTCTTCCTTGGCGCGTACCTGCGCCTCGGTCTTCACTTTCAGATAGTTATCGAGCGCATTGCCGTAGCCCGCATTGGTGGCGAGCCACAGGGCTCGGCCCAATGCTTCGCGGTCGTCGCCCAGAGGTAGTTGCAGGCTCTTGACCGCTGTGCCGCGATGAGTGCCATGGGTATTGTCGAGCTTGGCGTCGCCCAGGCGCACCTGCACGTCGGCGATGCGCTCGCGATTGGCCGAGCTATCGACCAGCGCGCCAAACTGCGCCCGGATCGAGACAGCGCTGGCATCGCTCACGGCATAACTCAGAAAGTAAGGCGGTAACTGCTGGCCGGATTCCTGCTTGCCGGGAGCTTGCTTGCCGAGCGACGTAAAGGCACGGTGCAACTCCGTGGTCATGGCATCCAGCAAAATAGGACCCTGCTGCGCGCCGGCGGCTGCGGGCAATGCCAGGGCGAAAGCGGCGAGAACCGCGGCGCAAAAGGACCTGGGACAGAATCGCCGCTTCGATGGCGAGGGAGTAGCTTGGGTAGGTAGGGAATACTCGGGTAAAAGCATGTGTAATCGGAATTGTCTCAAAGTCTGCTCCCTCGGGGGAATCCGAATGACATTTGTACGCCGTTCGCTGCTGGCGCTGTGCCTCAGCTTGCTTGTGTGCGGTCTTGCACCGCGGCTTTGCGCCGGCCAGTCTGCGCCGTCTCAGACTGCCGCCAATGCAACGGCCAGCGCGCAGCAGGCTTACTCGCTGCCGCCGGAAAAACTGGCCAAGGCGATTGCCCTGAGCCGCATCCGCAACATTCTGGAACTGGTGAGCGCGCTGTGGGGATTGGCATTCCTCTGGATTCTGCTGGCCACGCGCGCGGCCGCCGGCTTGGCCGCATGGGCGGAGCGGCTGGTCAAGCCAAGCTGGCTGCAAGGGCTGCTGTTCTTCGCCGTTCTGCTGGTGATTCTCTTCCTGGCCAGCCTACCGCTGGACTGGTATGGGCACCATGTCAGCCTGCGCTTTGGCATCGGCGTGCAGGGCTGGGGCAGTTGGCTCGCCGATCAAGCCAAGGAACTGGGACTCTCCGTGGCGATTGGCGCACCGGTCATGCTGCTCTTCCACTGGATCGTGCGCCGCTGGCCGCGCCGCTACTGGCTGGGAGTTTG
>JAATFE010000068.1 GCA_015655365.1 Terriglobales bacterium | reverse complement strand
GGCAAGCGCATCCTGGTCTACTACTGCGCTACCCTGGTTCGCGAAATCGACCCGGCGATCAAGCGCTCGACGATCGTCGAGCGCTTGATCGCCGAAAAACAACAACCCAGCAATGTGTAAACCATGTCCCGGAACTTGACACGCGTTTTTGGCGGGCAAGGGTGGGAAAGCACGATGCAAATCTTTTGGGTCGGATCAGTAAGTCAAAGATCTGGGTCTTTGACTGCATAAATTCGTACCAGCGCTGGGTGCCCCAGGTCCCGATTCTGGGACCTGGGAAAGCACGAACCCAAGGTACAAAATCAATGGGTCAAAGACCTAACTCGACAAGTGCACCAACTGGTGCGCCTCATTGCGGTCGCCCAGAATCGACACCCGAGGAATCCGCCCGCGCACCATGGCGACTTCATCGCAGCGGTGCAATCGAGGGCAATTTTGGCAGTCCTTAAAAACCTTGTCGGGCAAGTCGGACTTGTCTTCGACGGAGCGAAATCCATATTTGAAAAAGAAGTCGGGCACGCGCGTAAACAGGCACACCGACTGGATGCCGTGCTCTTCGGCCTCTTCGATCAGCGAGCCCAATATGCGGCCCCCGGCGCCTTGTCCTTTGGCTTCCGGCTTTACCACAATCGAGCGCACCTCGCACAGATGCGGCCCATAAAAGTGCAGTGCTCCGCAGCCCAGAAAAACCCCGCCGTCGGATTCCGCCACGGTGAAGTCGCGAATGTTCTCGCAAATCTCGGCGAAGGCGCGCTTCAGCAGCGTGCCATCCGTCGAGAGCGAATTCACCAGGTCGTAGACGTTGGAGGCGTCCTGGAGCAGCGCTTTACGCACCAGCATGAACAGCCTCCTGATTGAGTGCCAGCAGCACGCCGATCCGTTCCGAAGCTGCTTCCAGCCCTTGCCGCACGCGCTCTCTTGACGTTCCGCCAATTACGTCGTGGCAGTCCAGCGTGGCCGTCAGCGTCACCGCGGCAAAAAAGTCCTCGGCGAACGCAGGGCTGAAGGTGCGCAGTTCGTCGAGGCTCAAATCGCCCAACTCCGCGCCCTTTTCAAGGCCGAAGCGGACGGCGTGTCCGATGATTTCGTGCGCGCTGCGGAAGGGAATCCCCTTGTGAACCAGGTAGGTGGCCGCGGCCATGGCATTCAAATAGCCGCACTGCGCCGCCTCCCTCATCCGGGGGCGATTGAACTGAAGGGCGGCGGTGAAGTTGGCCACGAGTGCGAGCATCCGCGGCACAAAATCCACGGAGAAGGCCGGCTCCTGAGTCTCCTGCATGTCCTTATTGTAGGCCAGAGGCAGTCCCTTGAGAAGCAGGGTCACCGTTTGCGCCGCGCCGTGGATGCGTCCAACCTTGCCGCGAATCAGCTCCGTCAGGTCCGGATTCTTCTTCTGCGGCATGGCGCTGGAGCCCGTGGAAAACGCCTCGGGCAGCAGCACAAAGCCGTATTCCGCGGTCGCAAACAGCGTGATCTCTTCTGCAAACCGGCTCAGATGCAACCCCACGGAAGTGAGCGCCTGCAAGTACTCGAGAATAAAATCGCGGTCGCTCGTGGCGTCGATGGAGTTGGCCGTCGGCGCGGTGAATCCCAACTCGCGCGCAGCAATCGTGCGGTCCAGCGCCAGCGTGGCTCCGGCCACGGCCCCCGAACCCAGCGGGCAATAGTTGAGCCGTGCCGCGCAGTCTTTCAGCCGGTCCGCATCGCGCAGAGCCATCTGCACATACGCCAGTAGCCAGTGAGCCACCAGCACCGGCTCGGCCCGTTGCAGGTGTGTATAGCTCGGCATCACGTCCTCGCCGCAGCTGCGAGCCAACTGGACCAGAGCCTTGGCCCAAGCCGCCAACGCTGCGACGTTGAGGCCGATCTGTTCGCGCACATACAACCGCAAGTCCGTTGCGATCTGCTCGTTGCGGCTGCGCCCCGTGTGGAGTTTGAGCCCCAGCGATCCGATCTTCTCCACCAGCTTCAGTTCCACAAAATGATGAATGTCCTCGGCGGAAGCGTGATCGCGCACCTCTGCCTG
>JAATFE010000263.1 GCA_015655365.1 Terriglobales bacterium | reverse complement strand
GCCCAGACCATTATCGTATAAACAATAGAATGGTCTTGACTATTCTACGATAAATGCGAAAATGGTCCCCATGGATCGGACCCGCATCTATACCGCAATCCTTCACGACCATCTGGAGCACAACCGCCAGATGGCATTCCTCTCCGGTCCGCGCCAGGTGGGCAAAACCTGGGTTTGCAAATCGCTCGCGAGTGCATACTTCAACTGGGACAACACCGACGACAGGCGCCTGCTTCTGCGCGGACCGGCGGCGCTGGCTGAGTCGCTCGGGCTGGACCGGCTGAGTACGCAGCCGCCCGTTGCCGTTCTGGACGAATTGCACAAATATGCCCGGTGGAAGACGCTGCTCAAGGGATTCTTCGACACCTATGGGGATCGCGCGCGCCTACTGGTGACGGGAAGCGCGCGCCTCGACATTTTTCGCCGCGGCGGCGACAGCCTGATGGGCCGCTACCTGCTCTACCGCGTGCACCCGTGGAGCGTGGGCGAATGCCTCCGGACCGAACTGCCCGACCGCGAGATTCAACCGCCCGCCGAAGTGACGGCAGAAGATTGGGATGCGCTTTGGGAACACGGCGGATTCCCCGAACCGTTTCTGCGCCGCGAGGCGCGTTTCACGCGCCGCTGGCGGTCGCTTCGCCAGCAGCAACTCTCCCGCGAAGACCTGCGCGAGGTTGCCTCGTTTCGCGACTTGGGCACCACCGAGACGCTGATGCTCCTGCTCGCCGAGCGCTCCGCACAGCAACTCATCTATTCGAACCTGGCCAGCGAGATACAAACCTCGATCGACTCGGTCAAGCGTTGGGTCGATCTTTTCGCTCGGATGCACTTTGGTTTTCTTGTCCGCCCGTGGTTTACCAATGTCGCCAAGGCGCTGCGCAAGGAGCCCAAGTGGTTTTTGCGCGATTGGAGCGGGGTGGCCGACGAGGGAGCCCGCGCCGAGACCCTGGTCGCCTGCCACCTGCTCAAGGCGGTAGAAACCTGGACCGATCTCGGCTTCGGCGCCTTCGAACTGCGCTATCTGCGCGACAAGCAGAAGCGCGAGGTGGACTTCCTGGTTGTACGCGACCGCAAGCCATGGTTTCTGGTCGAGGTCAAGCTGACAGACGCCTCCCTGTCGCCGTCGCTGGAGCACTTTCAGAAGCAGATCAAGGCTCCGCACGCCTTCCAGGCAGTGATGAATCTGCCGTTTGCGCCTGCCGACAGCTTCAGCGTGCACCGCCCCACCGTCGTCCCCGCACGGACGCTGCTCAGCCAACTGCCTTGAGGAGAGACTCCCTGAAATCGCTCACGAGAGGAATCCAGCGCTCTTGCGCCTTCTCCACAACCATCCAGTGCAATTGCGCGAATCGCCTGCTCCCATGCGCTAATCTGAAGAGCGTACCCACTTCCGTTTCCCCATCGGGTGAACTTCTTTGATCGTTCAATTTGAAGCGCTGACAAAAATCTACGAGTCGAAGCTCCGCATCGTGGCCGTGGACGGCATCGACCTGGAGCTGAAGCAGGGCGAGATCTTCGGGCTGTTGGGGCCGAACGGGGCCGGCAAGACCACCACCATCTCCATTGCCACCACCCGCACCCTGCCCACCAGCGGCACGGTGCGCATCGACGGCATCGACGTGGTGCAGCATCCGGCCCACGCGCGGCGGCTGATCGGTGTAGTACCGCAGTTCAACACCCTGGACCGCTCGCTGACCGTCTACGAGAACGTCTACTTCCACTGCCGCTACTTCGGCTTCAGCCACGGCGAGGCCAAGGCGCGCGCGCTGGAGTTGCTGGAGCAGTTCATGCTCAGCGAGCGCAAGAGCGTTTATCCCACGCAGCTTTCCGGCGGCCTGGCGCAGCGGGTGCAGATTGCCCGCGCCATCGCCCACCGGCCCAAGGTGCTGTTTCTGGACGAGCCCTCGGCCGGCCTGGACCCGCAAAGCCGCATGGCTATGTGGTCGGCGGTGCAACAACTGCGCAAGGACGGCATCACGGTGCTGCTGACCACCCACTACATGGAAGAGGCCGACTCGCTCTCGGACCGCGTGGCCGTGATCGACTATGGGCGCGTGCTGGCCCTGGGTTCGCCGGAGAAGCTGAAGCAGACCTTTGGCGCGCAAACCATCTTCAATCTGAAACTGAAATCGCTGGAGGGGCTGGAATCGCTGATCGCCACGCTGCAAGCGCGCCCCGACGTGACCAGCGCCGAGGCCACCGCCGACGGGCTGCGGGTGATTGCCGCGAGCAGCGACGGGCTGCTGCCCGAACTGGTGCAAGCCGCCGCCGGGTACGGCCTGCGCGACCTGACGATTACCGAGCCGAGTCTGGAAACCGTCTTCATCCAGCTCACAGGGAGGGACCTGCGTGAGTAACTCGACAGACGTCAGAGAGCAGAGAACAGAGATCAGGGGTCAGAGAGTGGAGATCAAGGACACGGGCCGGTACGATTCGTGGTTTTTCGCCAAGGCCTTTATGGGGTTGTTTCTGCGCGATCTGCGCGTGCTGACGCGGGAGTTCCTGCCGTTCCTACTGCGCGTGGGCATGCAGCCGCTGCTGTTTCTTTTCGTCTTCACCTTTATCCTGCCACGAATGGGCGGAGCCAACCCGATGGCGGCTGGAGCGGAGCCGGACTTCGGCACCATTCTCTTGCCGGGTCTGATGGCCGTGGCCATCATGTTCTCGGGCATCGCCGCCGTGGCCCTGCCGCTGTCGTCGGAGTTCGGCATCACCCGCGAGATCGACGACCGCGTGATGTGCCCGCTGCCGCTGTGGGCCGTGGCAATGGAAAAGGTCTGCTTCAGCGCCATGCAGAGCATCATCGCCGCGCTGCTGGTGATTCCCATGGCCTACTACGTTCCCGCAATTCCGGTGCAGGCGCACGTGGCCAACTGGTTTGTGCTGGCTCTGGTGTTGGTGCTGGCCAGCCTGCTGGCTGGTTCGCTGGGCCTAGTGATTGGCTCGACGGTCAACCCCAAGCAGATCGGACTGGTCTTCTCCATCATCGTGGTACCCATCACGTTTTTGGGATGCGTCTACTACCCCTGGGCCTACCTGTTCAAGATTCCCTGGCTGCAATACGGAGTGCTGTTCAACCCCATCGTCTACATGAGCGAAGGCCTGCGCGCCGCAGTCACGCCCCAGGTAGCGCACATGCCCTGGTGGGCGATTCTGGTGGCGCTGGTGTTCTTCACCGCGGCGCTGGGAAAGCTGGGGTTGCGCGGGTTTCTTGGTCGGGTGCTGTCGTAAGTTCGACTAGTGAGGGCTGTGGATCTAAAGAGGCTCTGGACGAATCCAGTTCACGCTACAGCCAAGGGTCGGCGTCCAACAGGATCGGTCGCCGGACTCACCTTGATCTCGATATCGTAGCCGAGCCGGTTCAGGCACTCCATCAATGGGCGCTCCGAGAGGTTGGAGAAATCTCCTCGCATCATGCCGGACACCTTGGCTTGCGAGATTCCCATCCGGCTGCCGGCTTCGTCTTGGGTC
>JAATFE010000112.1 GCA_015655365.1 Terriglobales bacterium | reverse complement strand
TTGGCATGGTCGTGTTCTTCGAGGAGCCGCAGGGCCTCGCGGACGACCTCGCTGGCCGAGGTGTAGCGGCCGGACTCGACCTTTCCGGCGACGAATTCTTCAAGTTCGGGAGTGAGGGAAACATTCATGAGAAATATCCTGCTTAAGATATTGAACCAGATAACAGGCTTTGTCAATCCCTGTTATCTGGGCTGCCGGAAATGCACACCACGAGTGTAAAAGCAGGAGTGTAAAAGTTGGCATCGAGAATTTCAGATGGCATCAAGATGTGCATCGTTCAGAGCTATAATCGATGCAATATTTGGAGCGCCTATGCGTACAACGGTTACCCTCGACGATTCTCTTATGGCCCAGGCACAGGCTCTGAGCGGCTTGCGTGAGAACGGTCCTCTGCTCAAGGTCGCGCTGCTGGCGTTGATTCAGCGGGAGAGTGCGCTGCGCCTGGCGCGGTTGGGCGGGTCGCAGCCGGGTCTCGATGAAGTCCCTCGCCGCCGGGGTACGGACGCTTGAGTGCGGGCGGCCGGCGATGATTCTTGTCGATACCTCGGTGTGGATCGATCATTTCCGATCATCCAACAGCCACCTGGTCCAGTTGCTCGAAGCGAGCCTGGTCGGTGTTCACCCGTGGGTCGTTGGCGAGCTGGCCTGCGGCAATCTTGCGGATCGGGCCAATGTGCTCAGCCTGCTCCGAGCTATGCCGCAGTTACCTGTGGCCAGCGACGACGAAGTGCTGTTTTTTATTGAGCGGCAACTTCTGGCGGGGAGGGGAGTTGGGTACATCGATGTGCATCTGCTGGCTGCCGCCATGCTGGGCTCAGCACGGCTGTGGACCCTGGACAAGCGGTTGCACGCGGCGGCCGAAGGGTTGGGTCTGAGCTACCAGCCCCCGGCCTGTCCTGAGCGCACCAGGCTATAGCTGATCGAAGATTTCGCGGAAGTCCCAGGCGCCGGATTTCCCGGACAGCCACTCCGCGCCGCGCACCGCGCCCAGGGCAAAGCCGCGGCGGCTGTGGGCGTCGTGGCGCAGCTCCAGGGTGTCGTATTCGCCGGTGGCCGT
>JAATFE010000385.1 GCA_015655365.1 Terriglobales bacterium | reverse complement strand
GTTGCTTTCGGCCCATCTCCGTCAGCGCATAGAACTTCGCCCGCCGGTTGTTCTCGGAGCTTCCCCAATCCGACTCGATCCAACCCTTGTATTCCAACCGGTGCAGCGCAGGGTAGAGCGAGCCCTGCCCGATCTGCAACATGTCCTTCGACACTTGCTGGATACGTTGCGCCACGCCCCACCCGTGCATCGGCCCAGGCGCAAGCGTCTGCAGAATGAGCAAATCCAGTGTTCCCTGCAACAAATCGGTAGATGGTGGCATTTTGTTCCCCTAGACGTCCGACAATAGATTTGCGCACGCTCTTGTCGATTGTCAAGGGAAAATACAAGCCTGATCCAAAAAGGTCGCCCCCACCGCGGGTCGTGGCTACAATGGAGCGCAGAGATATGAATCCTCCGCGCGTCCTCTTCCTCGGCCGAACCACCCTCGACGTCCTCTATTGGCTGGACAGCCTGCCGGCGGAAGACACCAAGGCGTACGCCCGCCATCTCCAGGCCGCTCCCGGCGGTCCCGCGCTCAACGCCGCCATCACCCATTCCCTGCTCGGCGGCAAGTCGCTGCTCATCAGCGCCGTGGGCGGAGGCCCGTGGGCCGCGCCCATTCGTTCGGAACTCGAACGCCATAACCTCGACCTGCTTGACCTCGCCGCAGGCACAGCCTACGAAGCGCCTCTCTGCACGGTGCTGGTGAATGCCGCCAACGGCAGCCGCACCATCGTCAATCCGCCTATCTCGACTGGGCCATTACGTCATCTGGGCCCGGCATGGACTGCGGAAGTGCCCGCCTCCTGGGGCGACATCCCTGCGGTTGTGCTAAGCGATGGCTTCTTCATCGAGGAGACTTGGGCCCTGCTTGCCAGTTGCGAAAATGCGGGGGCGGCGCTGATTTTGGACGGAGGCAGTTGGAAGCCGGGGACCGAGCAACTCGTCCCGCTGCTCACCGTCGCCATCTGCGGCGAGCGCTTTGCCGTTCCCGGCCACGCCGCCAGCCCGGACGCGGTCTTTGCCTGGTTTGCGGACCAAGGCGTGCCCTATGTCGCAATCACCCGCGGCGCACAGTCCATTCTTTGCTGGGATCGGGGACGGCGCTTCGAAATCGAGACGGCCAAAGTCGAGGCCAAGGACACGCTGGGCGCCGGAGACGTGCTGCACGGGGCCTTCTGCTTTCACTTTGCCCAGGAGCCCGATTTTGAAGGCGCGCTGCGCAAGGCCGCGGCGATTGCGACCCGTTCCTGCCAAAGCCTCGGCGTCCAGGCATGGGCCAAACAGACGGCGGAGCAACCCACCCGTTGAGCGTACATCGCCGGTCCCGCAGCTACCGTGCCGGGGCCATCCACTTGCGCAACTGTTTCTGCGCCGGCTTCTCGATGAAGTGCAGCGCAAACAGCGCCATCCCGATCAGCAGCACATAGCTGAGCCAGGGGTCGAAGCGCATCAGGCCGAGCTTCTCCAGAATGTGCGAGCCGTGGAGCAGGTTCCACAGGTTGAAGTGGAGCAGGTAAAGGCAATAGCTGCTTTCGCCGATGAACACCAGCGGCCGCCAGCCCAATACCATGGAGAGCGGGTTCTTGCCCGCCAGGCCCAGCACGATGCAGGCGAACAACGGCATCAGCAAGCCGTCGTGGATGATGGCGTAGGGCACCAGCGGCCCCAGCGTCAGCAGGCCGTAGATGCCGGCAAAGCCGCTCAGCGCCAGCCAGAAGCGCAACCTGCTGTTGCGCACCATCACTTCGTCCAATTCGGCCAGCATGACGCCGAAGATGAAGCTGGCAACGTGCGAGTAGGGCGTGTATTTGAGCGCCCACAACCAAGGACCGTAGCTCCAACGGGAGGGATGCGGAATCCCGTCCGGATTGAACCACATATAAAGTGCACCGGGGACCATGCCCAGAATCCAGATGCCGGCCATTTTGGCGATATGCGGCATCACCCGCTCCGGCCGCTTCCAGCGCGCCAGCCAGGGAAAGATAAAGTAATAGAATGCCTCGGCGGACATGGTCCAGGCCGGCGTGTTGAGGAAGGTGGCGATGGCCGGTATCCAGCCCTGAAGCAGCAGAGGCGACAGCGCAATGCCAGCCCAATACATGGCGTGCGTGTGGCTTCCGTATTCCCTGGGAAGCTGGTTCCAGGCCAGCAATAGGCTGAGCAGGTAGATGGGATAGATGCGCGTGAACCGCGCCTTCCAAAAGCGCACCTTGTCCAGTTGCCCGGCGCGCGCCCGCCCGGAGTAGTTGTAGGCCAGCACGAAACCCGAGAGCAGAATAAAGTAACTCACCGAGACATAGCCGGCATCCACAACCGGCGCCAGCCAGCCAAACCACTGGGGATTGGAGAAGTGAAAGAGGACAATATTTACGGCTGCAAAGCAGCGCAAACCTGTCAGGGCGTCGAGGCGGGCTGGCTTGGGTATTTCCACTTACTGTTTGACGTCTCCGGGCAGCGTTTCAGGCTGCCGTCCAACTGTTAGTTGGCAGCCGGCACCTGACAACTGATCGCTGTTAGCTGTCAACTATTTTTACTTTTACGCCGTCACCAGCGATCCGACCTTTTCACCCAGCACCACCCGCCGGATATTGCCCGGCTGGTTCATGTTGAAGATAATCATCGGCATATTATTGTCTTTACATAGACTTACCGCGGTCAGGTCCATCACCTTCAGGCCCTGGCGCAGAATCTCCATGTAGGTGATTTCGTCGTACTTGACGGCATCCTTGAACAGCACCGGATCGGCGTTGTAGACGCCCTCGACCTTGGTGCCCTTCAGCAGCACGTCGGCCTTGATCTCCATGGCGCGCAAACTGGCTGCGGTGTCGCTGGAGAAAAAGGGATTGCCGATGCCGGCGGCGAAGATCACCACGCGGCCCTTTTCCAGGTGGCGAGTGGCCCGGCGGCGGATATACGGCTCGGCCAACTGGTTCATGAAGACGGCGCTCATCACCCGGCACTGCACGCCGCGCCGTTCAATCGAGTCTTGCAGTGCGATGGCGTTGATGACCGTGGAGAGCATGCCCATGCTGTCGGCGCTCACCCGGTCCATCTCTTTGGCCTGATCGGCCACTCCGCGAAAGATGTTGCCGCCCCCGACAACAATGCCGATCTCTACGCCCAAAGCGTGCACATCGGTAATTTCACCGGCAATTTCAGAGACCTTGTCGGCATCCAGGCCGAACCCGCGCGCGCCCGCAAGCGCCTCGCCCGAAAGCTTTAAAACAATCCGTTTATACATACCTTTTCGAGTATCGCATACCGGCAGGGCCATCGCTTCACCATCTGACGAGCAGCAAAAAGGCCCAAGGATTGAGCCCTGGACCCTGGCAATTCCATGAATATAGGGACGATTTACCTCAACGCTATCGCAGCTTTGGCCTTCGCCATGCTCAAACGCTTGCCTAGAACACGAGAAGAGAGATCAGGCGCCCCGTTTTTCCAGGTTCTCGATCTTCGCATCGTGCTGGCCCAACGTCCGGTAGAACTCCCTGAGATCCGCTTCAATTCGCATCAACCGGGTCTCCAATCGATCCGAAGAGCGTTGGCTCAAGAGGATTCCAACCAGAACCGTCAGCGTGGGCAAACCTGCCGCGATGAAAAGCTGCGTGTTGTTCATGGTGACAGCGTACCCCGAAATCGGCCGATTTGTACAGACTGAAGATGACTCTGCAAAGCCAAAACAAGAAAACGGCCTGAAACCTGCGCTCCGGACCGTTTCCGTTTCGATTGGGTTAGTTGCTTACTCGGCAGCCGGTTCTACGGCCTTGGTCTGCGAGACGGTCCAATCGGGTGCGCCAACCTTGAAGCGTGCAAAGCGGCGCACGGTGAGGTTCTCACCCAGCTTGCCGACCTTCTGTCCGATCAGTTCCTTGATGGTGATGCTCTGTTCCTTGATGAAGGGCTGTTCGAGCAGGCACACTTCCTCGTAGAACTTGGACATCTTGCCGTCGACGATCTTCTCGATCACCGCAGCCGGCTTGCCGGTGGCAGCGGCCTGGGCGCGATAAACTTCCTTCTCGCGGGCCATGTCTTCCTCGGAAACATCCTCGGAGCGGACATAGCGCGGGTCGGTGGCCGCAATGTGCATGGCGATATCCTTGAGCAGATCCTGGAAGTCGTCGGTGCGGGCCACAAAGTCGCTCTCGCAGTTGATTTCGACCAGCACGCCGATCTTGCCGCCAGCATGAATATAAGTGCCTACCGCGCCTTCATTGGTGGTGCGGGCAGCCTTCTTCTGCGCCGAGGCCATGCCCCGCTTGCGCAGAACCACAAAAGCAGCCTCGATGTCTCCCTTGGACTCTTGCAAAGCCTTCAGGCAGTCGCCCATCGGCGCGCCGGACTTTTCCCGGAGTTCCTTCACCAACTTGGCATCAATTTTTTCGCTCACAGTCGTCATCCCTCTTTTCCTGGCTTCCGGCCAATCTCGTGCAGTTCGCGCCGGAGAGTTTCCGGCATAAGAAAAGCGTGGCACCTTACTCTAGCGGCCACGCTCTTCTCATTATGCGCACCCTTGTGCGCAAGAAAGATTAATGGCTGGCTTCGGCCACCGGCGCCTCGTCCAAGGTCACGGCAGCGGGAGCCTTGCGAATGCCGCCACCCAAGGCGGCCTCCAGGTCCACTTCCTCAACCGGAGCAGCCTCGGCAACAGCAGGCGCAGCCTCCTCGGCAACCGCCTCAGGCTCTGCCGCCAGCGGCGTAACATCCTGGAATGCCTTGTCGCCCACCAGGTTCACGCCCTCGGCCGCCGAGTCGGCGATCTTGGAGGTGAAGAGGCGAATGGCGCGCAGCGCATCGTCGTTGCCAGGAATCACGTAGTCCACTACCGTCGGGTCGCAGTTGGTATCGACCACTGCCACCACCGGGATGCCCAGCTTGCGGGCTTCCTTGACGGCGATCGCCTCGTTGTTCGAGTCGACGATGAACAGCGCGTCCGGCAGCCGCTTCATGGCCTTGATGCCGGCCAGGTTTGCCTGCAAGTGCTTCCGTTCCCGCTCCAGCTTGATGACTTCTTTCTTGGTCAGCAGCTCGTAGCGGCCGTCCACGGCCATCTCATCCAATTCCTGAAGGCGTTTCACCGACTTCTGTACCGTCACCCAGTTGGTGAGCAGACCGCCCAACCAGCGCTGGTTGATGTAAGGCATCCCCGCGCGGGTGGCTTCTTCAGCCACGGCGTCCTGCGCCTGGCGCTTGGTGCCGACAAACAGAATCGACTTGCCGTCCGCGCACAGTTCGGTGACAAACTTGGACGCATCCTTGAACAGCTTGAGCGTCTTCTGCAAGTCGATGATGTAGATACCGTTGCGCTCGCCGAAGATGTATTCCTTCATCTTGGGGTTCCAGCGCTTGGTCTGATGCCCGAAGTGAACACCCGCTTCGAGCAGCTCCTTCATTGTGATCGTGGCCAATGGGCCTCCTTATTGGATTGCATCCGGGCTGGTACGACCCTGTCCCGGATTGATCCCGTTAAAACGGGAAATGGTGGAACCGAGAGATCAGAGATCAGTTGTCAGAGATTAGAGCCGAACAACTAGCCACCTGAACCCTGATCTCTGACAACTATCTCTTCGAGAACTGGAAGCGGGCACGAGCGCCCTTCTGTCCGTACTTCTTGCGTTCCTTCATGCGCGAATCGCGCGTCATCAGGCCTTCGGCCTTCAGAATCTTGCGCAGCTCGGGATTGAACTGAACCAGTGCGCGGGCCAGGCCCATCTTCACTGCATCGGCCTGCGCACAGACGCCACCGCTCTTGACGGTGGTCACCACGTCGAAGCTCGATGCCAGCTCAGCCACCACCAGGGTGTGCTTGGCGGCCGCGCGCTGCTGCTCGGTCACAAAGTACGTATCAAATGCCTTGCCGTTGACTTTCCATTCGCCCGTTCCCGGACGCAGAAAGACGCGTGCGATCGCCGACTTGCGGCGCCCCGTCCCGTAGTACTGAACCAGATCTGCCATACTCTTTTAACTCTCTCCGCCGGTTTCTCTTCTGGAATCCGGCCAAAAACCGTTTTTCGAGGTCGCTTACGCGATCTCCAGGGCCACAGGCATCTGCGCCTGATGGGGGTGCTTGTCGCCGCGATAGACCTTGAGCTTGGTGGCCATCTGACGGCCCATCTTGCTCTTGGGCAACATGCCCTTGATGGCCTGCTCCAGAATCAGCTCCGGCTTGCGGTTCAACAGGCGAATGAACGACTCCTCACGGAGTCCGCCGGGGAAACCGGTGTAACGGCGATAGAGTTTGCTCTCGGCCTTGAGGCCGGTCAAGCGTACCTTCTCCGCGTTGATGACGATCACGTGATCGCCCATATCGATGTACGGCACATACTGGGGATTCAGCTTGCCGCTCAGCACGTCGGCGGCCTTGGTCGCCAAACGGCCCAGCGTCTGTCCGCTGGCATCCACTACAAACCACTTGCGGTCAATATCTTTACCGCTCGGAATAAAGGTCGACATCGTTTCTCCTGCCCTCTAAAAACCTGTCCAGCTCGTCGATTTCCGGTCGTCCCGGCCAGCCGCACAGCACATCCCAACAAAAAACTTCAGCGCAATGCGCTATTGCCCATGCAAAAAGCTGCATGAGCCCCAGTTCTCCCACTTCCAAACAAATCTGTTCGGGTGAGGATTGCGGGTCTGGCCCTCGATGGGATTCCAGCTTGACTGGGCCTGCGCCAAATACTCGCATCCAGCCGCCAGTCTAGCCTGCTCCGGCCAACCCCTCCAGGGTATCGACCAGCCAAGTCCGGGTGAACACACACAGACTCCAGGCGCAACACCGCGCAAGGACTCCAGAATACGTGATTCCGGGCGCAGAGTCAACGAAAAGCCGGACTAGCCGGCGCCCCGACAGCCCAGCCCTTTCCCACGCCCTCAAAAAACGAGTGCCCCACCCTCGGCGCAGAGAAAACTGCACAAAAATGGGGCACTCGCGTTTCCAAAGCGAGAAACTGACAGCTAACCGCTGATAGCTGTTAGCTGTTCTTACGCTGCGGTTGCGGCTGCCGCTTCGGCAGGAGGAACGGCCAGGTCCGCCGAGCGAACCCGGAAGCGCTTCATCTGGAGCGAGAGCGT
>JAATFE010000204.1 GCA_015655365.1 Terriglobales bacterium | reverse complement strand
TTACGATCCCACCGCAGGCTATGTCACCTCCCCCTACAAGCCCAAGGACTGGCGCAAGGACTGGGGATTCGACGCCGGCGGCGCGTTGATCAAGGACAAGCTCTTCTGGTTCTACGGCTACGCCCAATATCGCCGTAACTTTCCCGGTACCGGCAAGGCTTCCTCGCCCGGCTCCTTCTTCGTCAATCCGGATGCGACTGCTCCGGCCGGCACAACCTGCAATCTTACCGGCGCCAATGCCGGCTATATGACCAGTTCCCCCGCCAACGCAGTCGACCAACAGGCCTGCGAATTGGCCGCCCGGCTCAAGTACACCACCTACGATGCCGGTGCCGCCGCCTATTCCACACAACTGTCGAACCTGCTCGGCGATCTCGGCGCCGTTCCACGTACCGGCGATGAATTGTTGAACACCCCCAAACTGGACTGGCAGGTCAACAACAAGCACCATGTCAGCGTCCTATTCCACCGCCTGCGTTGGGACTCCCCCGGCGGCGTACAGACCCAGGCCACTAACACCTATGGCATCGATACCTTCGGTACCGACTACGTCAAGCTCGATTACGGCCTGACCAAGTTGGACAGCCAGATTACCAATAACATCGCCAACGAAGTTCGCTATCAGTACAGCCGCGAATTGAACGACGAAGGACAGCAGCCCTTCAGCAGCTACACCAAGCAGTATCTGCAAAGCACCAACGGAATCAATGCCGCAGCGGTCGGCGGATTCACGCCCAACGTGCCGCAGATCGGGTTGGACACCTCCATCGGCTTCACTCTCGGTTCGCCCTACTACTCCTACCGCAAGGCGCTGCCCGACGAGCGCAAGTGGCAGATTGGCGATACGGCCTCGTGGCAGAAGGGCAACCACTCCGTCAAGTTCGGTGTGGACATGATTCACAACTACGACATCCTTAACAACACCTATGAAGGAAACGGCGTCTACACCTACAGCTACATCGGAAACTACTTCGCCGACATTTTGAACGAAGGAAAATCCACCGGTGTTTGCAACAGTGTCAGCACCGTCTCCGCGCCCGCAACGGCCACCAGCAGCCCCCTCAATTACACCGGCACCGCTCCCTGCGGAACCTTCGTACAGGGCTTCGGCCCCTCGGCTTGGGATCTGGCCACCATGGATTACGGCTTCTTCGTGGAAGATCACTGGAAGCTCACTCCCCGGTTGACCCTCGATCTGGGCCTGCGCTACGACTATGAGAGCCTGCCGGCGCCCTACTCCACGCTGGTTACTGCTTCCGGCTCCTTCGCGCCCTACCTGACTTCTACAACCGGACTGTGCTCTGCCTACACCGGCCCCGGCACCTGCCCTGCGCTCGCTGCCCAGGCCAATATCACCAACCAACCCAGCGACAAGAACAACATCGGGCCGCGCATTGGCGTTGCCTTCGACCCCTACGGCACGGGTAAGACCACCCTTCGCTTCGGCTACGGCCTCTATTATGGCCGCGTCACCAACGGCGTCCTGCTCAACAACCTGCTGAATACAGGCAGCCCGCTTGGCCAGTATGTTTCGGCGAGCATCAAGCCGAATACAGCCGGCGCGCCGCTGTTCCCCAACATCATTGCCGCCGCCGCAGGATCGACTCCGACCTCGCAGTTCTTTGCCAAGAACTTCCAGAATCCTCAGGTTCACGAGTTCGACCTCTCCTTGCAGCAGTCGGTCGGCCACGGTACGGTCTTCCAGCTTAGCTACATGGGAGCCTTGGGCCGCGAATTGCCCAACGCGGTCAATATCAACTACAACCCGAACAAGAACACTGTCGCTACCGCCGCAACGCCCAACGGCGTTATCAACAGTGTCATCACGGTTGCCGATCCAACCGGCAAGGGCCTAATCGCCTCCGGTACTACCTTTACCGTTCCCACCTACACCGGCTTCCTGAACCCCAAATTCGGAGCCGTCAACGAGTTGTTCAGCAACATCAACTCCAGCTATCACGCCCTGGTCGCCGAGATCGAGAACAAGACCTCCAAGCGGATTCAGTACGATATCAACTACACCTGGTCGCATGCCTTGGACTTCAACCAGAACGAGTCGACCACCACCCTCGGCAACGGCGCCTTCGACCCCTACAACATCGACGGATACGCGAAGGGTGCCAACTACGGCAACTCCAGCTTCAACGTTCCTCAACGTCTCGTCGCATGGGCGCTGATCAACTCTCCCAACATCCAGCGGAACGGTTGGCTCAAGTGGGCCGTCAACGACTGGAGCCTTAACCCGGTTTACCAGGCTCAGAATGGCTTGCCCTATTCGGCAACCATCGGTAATGGTTATCCGTCCTATTCTGCTTACGGCTCCAGTTGGAACGGCGCCGGAACCAACTACTGGATTCCCTCGATCGGACGCAACACCTTCCAAATGCCGCGCACGCAGGTCGTCGATATGAAGCTGGAAAAACAGTTCTCAATCGAGGCGGCTGGCAAGCCATACCACCTGCAATTAGTGGGCGAGTTCTTCAACGTAGCCAACCACACGAACGTCACCGGCGTCAGTTCCACCGCGTACAACCTCGCATCCAACTCGTCTGTAACGAGCGGTTGCTCAGGTCAATTGGTGACAGGACAGGCGCAGTCGGAGTGCTCAACCCTGACTTTCGTTCCCAAGACTGGCGTTGGTGTCAATGCCAGCGGCTTTGGATCGATCAACAACGCCGATTCCAACTTTGCCTACAGCCCCCGCCAGGTGCAGCTCTCGCTGCGACTGGACTTCTAATCGCTGTCAACAACCAAGCAGCACAAAAGGGACGGGCCTTCGGGCTCGTCCCTTTTTCTGTGCCCGCGAAAAGTCCGTACCCGAACACTCTCAAAGTTGCCGACCCGTCCCAGAGAAGAACGCAGCGTAGTGAAACTGCCTTCCTATCCTGCGATCCATTGCCTCGTGCGCCAACGGCATAGTCCGGAGAACCGGTCGCTCGCTTTGCAGCCTGTGAAAGGGAAAATGGAGTCCTTTCAGACCAAAATCTAGGAAGCGAGGCAGCATCCCAGGTTGAAAGTCAACCGGCTCCGATGACCCACTCCGCCGGCTGGTCAATCTGCGCTGTATCTTGTCACCTTCCGGTACCTGCGCAAACAGCGAGGGCCGCACCATCCCGGTGCGGCCCTTGCTGTTTGTATCCCACTTGCCTTCCGGCACGACCTATTCGTAAGCCAGCGCTTCGATAGGATCCTTACGCGAAGCCATCCAGGCCGGATAGAACGCGCCACACACCGAGCCGACAAACGCAATCGCCGCTCCCTTGATGACCCAGGCCACGCTCATATCCAAATAGAGCGTAGGGAATTTCTGCGACAGCAGCCCTTTAATGACAAAGGAAAGCACCACCCCCACCACCACGCCAACAATCGACAGCACGGCCGTCTCGCGCAGCACCACCCCCACGATGGTCAACTTCGAGGCGCCCATCGACTTGAGAATGCCGATCTCGCGGGTGCGCTCCAAAACCGACGTATACATCGATTGGAAGATGACCAGGAAGCCGATAATGACAGCAATGCCGACAACCACGCGCATCGCTGTGTTCAGCGCGGGAATGCGATCCGGCGTCAGCAGCGAATACCACTCATCCATGGTCATCACCTGGTAGTTCTCCAGGCCGCGTGTGGCGTGGACCTCG
>JAATFE010000130.1 GCA_015655365.1 Terriglobales bacterium | reverse complement strand
CCAAACAGATTCTGGCTCTGCCCCGGCAGCTCGTTCTGCCACGGCACCGTATCGCGCAAGGCGCGATGGTGATCCAGCGAACGCCGCGCCCAGGCCATGGTGAGCCGCAGGCTTTCCTCGGCGCGGTTGCGATCGGCCGGGTACTCGGTACACTCGTCGAAGGCCATGGCGATATCCGCGCCCAGCGCGATCTGCACGTCCATGGAGTGCTCGGGGGTGAACAGGTGGCTGCTGCCGTCCAGGTGCGAGCGGAAGCTCACGCCGTTGTCGGTCACCTTGCGCAACTGGCTCAAGCTGAAAACCTGAAAGCCGCCGGAATCGGTCAGCATGGCCCTCGGCCAGCTAATGAACTTGTGCAGTCCGCCCATGCGACGCACCAACTCGTGCCCCGGTCTCAGGTAGAGGTGGTAGGTGTTGCCTAGAATGATCTGCGCGCCCAGCGTTTCCAGCACGTCCTGCGGAACGGCCTTGACCGTGCCGGCGGTGCCCACGGGCATAAAGACCGGCGTTTCGACGGTCTGGTGGGGCAGATGCATCTGCGCCCGCCGTCCGCCGCCTTCGGTGGTTGCAATCAGGTTGAAGTCGAGGCCCATCCGTCGATTCTACCGGGGCAGGGCATGACTCAGCAGAATCGTGCCCTGCCAAGAAATAGCAGATAGCAAATGGAAGGCAACGCTTCCGATTCTGTAGGCGATTGCTCAGTTACTCGCCCTTGCGGCCTGCAAAGCGTCCCACTCCATGCTCTCTACCCGAACCACGGCGTCGGAGTCGCCCTGCCCGTCTTCGCGCAGTCTGCCGAGCAATTGCCGCACACTCTTCCCCAAGCCGGACACGACCGCATCCGGCGCGATCTCGGCCAGCGGCGTCAGCACAAAGGCGCGCTCCGCCAGCCGCGGGTGGGGAATCTCCAGATCCGGCTCGTCGATTTCGAGATCCCCGAGCAGCAGCAAATCCAAGTCCAGCGTGCGCGGTCCATTGGCAATTCCCGCCGACCGGTCCCGGCCAAACTCCTGCTCGATGGCCATCAGCCCCGCGAGCAGTTCCCGCGCCGCGAGATCGGTTTCGAGAGCCACGACGGCATTCAGAAAGCGGGGCTGCGCGGCAAAACCCACCGGCTCGGTGCTATAGAGCGAGGAACGCGCCGTCACCCTGCCCAGCGATTCCAGGCGCAGGACCGCCGCGGCCAGAGTCGCCTCCGGCTTCCCGGCGCAACTGGCCAGGTTTCCGCCCATTCCGATGAAGGCTGTACGCACAGTCTTCAGGGTATCGCGCCTTGCAACAAGCCGTGCAAAAGATGAGGAACAGGCCTGTAATCTGCTAGCATCCTCTTTGGAGAAACTCTGGATGGACGCTCTAAACAGCGCGGGCCTTGGCGCCCGGCGCAATGAAGATATTGCCCTCGATTTGTTGAAGTTTGTGGCCGCCACGGCCGGCGTAGGCCGCCCCGCCGCTCCCTCCACCGGGTTCAGCGGCGCTGCCGCCCCCAAGCCGGAAGAGCATGTGACCGAGCTGCTCAGTCTCTATAGCCGCTGCCTGAAAGCGGTGGAAGGCAAAGAGGCGGAGCTATAACCGGCAAACCCATTTTGCGCGTAGCGGTTGCCGGAACAGGAGCCTTTGGCAAGAACCATCTCCGTGTCTATCGCGAGTTGGAGACGGCTGGCTTGGGTGTTGCCCTGGTTGCGGCAGTGGAACCGAACTCCGACCGTGCCGCCGACACCGCGGCCAAGTACGGGATTCCGGTTTACGCCTCGATTGAGAAGCTGCTGGCCGCCGATCTGCATCTGAATGCGGCTACGGTCACGGTTCCCACGGTGCACCATCACGAAGTGGCTTCCGTCCTGCTGGATGCGGGTCTGGACCTGCTGGTGGAAAAGCCCCTGGCCGCGAAGATCGATGAAGCCGACGATCTGATTGCCCGCGCCGACAAGGGCAAGCGCATCTTGCAGCCGGGCCACTTGGAGCGCTTCAATCCAGCCGTTTTGACCGCTCAGCCGCGCCTCATCCGGCCCATGTTTTTCGAGTCCCACCGCCTCTCCATCTTTACGCCCCGCGCGCTGGATGTGGACGTGGTGCTGGACCTGATGATCCACGACCTCGACATTGTGCTCACCTTCGCCAACTCGCCGGTGCGCGAGGTGCGCGCCGTGGGGCTGCCGATTCTGTCGCCCAAGGTGGACATTGCCAACGTGCGCGTGGAGTTCGAGTCCGGCTGCGTGGCCAACTTCACCGCTTCGCGGGTATCGACCGAGCGGGTGCGCAAGCTGCGCTATTTTGAGCCGCGCCAGTACGTTTCCATCGACTATGCGCGTCAGGATTTGCTGGTCATTCGGGTGGATGGCTCCGGCGCAACCAACATTCCCCCGGAGATTACCGCTCTGATTGCATCGGGCAAGGCCGATCCCGGTCTACTGGCCAAGCTGGCCTCGGCCGGCGCCGGAGGCCCCGCTCCTGGCTTGTCGTTCATCAAACCGCTGGTGAAGGCGGGCGAACCACTGAAGCTGGAGATTGAGTCGTTCCTGGAGTCGGTCCGGACGCGCCACGAACCGCGCGTGACCGCCCGCCAGGGCCGCAATGCGCTGGCCCTGGCGCTGGAGATTCAATCGTCGATGGCCGCCCATGCCCATCGCGCCGGCCTCGACAACTTCTTTTTGCCCGGAGCGTAGGGCTTTGTTCCCCAGCGAAACTGTAAAGAACTAAAAAACATGGTTTAAAAGACATAGTTATAGGTATCCCACCTTAACCGATTCGCAAAAAACGCGAATCGGCGAAGGTGGGGCACCCTGTTCCTACTCCCTACTCCCTATTCCCTGTTCCCTGCCTTTACGCAATTCCCAGCACCCGGTTCGCAAAGCCCACAATGTACTTCCAGACCAGGTAGTAGCCGGCCACCGCGGCCAGGAACACGGGCACGATTAGCGTATAGGGCACATGGCAAACCTGAAACCAGGTGACGCCATCGGCGCCGATTGTCAGGATTCCCAGGCAGGTTGCCAGCGTTGCTCCCAGCGGCATCAGCACCAGCGGCAGAACGGCTCCATGAAGGCCGACCGGCGCATGGGTGCGGGGGGCGGACCACAGCCAGAGCATGTTCCACAGACCCCACAGCAAAGGCACGATAGCCACGGGAAAGATCAGCGCCCGTTCTACGGGTACGGGCACCTGATACACCAAGCGCATGACGACAAAGATCAGCAGAAGCGGCAGGAAAAGCGTGGGCACGAAGATTCCCGCGAGGTAAGCGCGAAGATACGGATGGGAGTTCATCGATTCCTCCTTGCAAGCGGGCGAACGCGTCCGCGGGTTTACAGGT
>JAATFE010000193.1 GCA_015655365.1 Terriglobales bacterium | reverse complement strand
TGGTCGGCGAGCTGGACCGCGCCTTCCCCAGGCATCGTCTGGTCATTTCCACCACCACCCGCACCGGGCAAACTCTGGCCCGCGAGAAGTTTGGAAGCGACCGGGTCTTTTATTGCCCGCTGGACCTGCCCTGGGCGGTGCAAGCGTATCTCAAGGCCCTGCGACCCAAGCTGCTTATTCTGGCAGAGACCGAGTTCTGGCCCAACTTGCTCAGCGGCTGCTTTCGCCGGGGAATCCCCGTGGCCGTGGTCAATGCCCGTATCTCCGACCGTTCCTGGCCGCGCTACCGGATGCTGCGGAGCTTGTGGCAGCCTTTTCTGGGGCAGATAGGCCGGGTTCTTGCGCAGAGCGAGACCGACGCCGGGCGGCTCAGGGCCATTGGCTGCCGGCCGGAGCGGGTTACGGTCTCTGGAAATCTGAAATTCGATGTCCGCGCCCCCCAGGAAGCGGAAGCCACCCGCCAATTGAAGGCGCTGGCGCCGAGGCTGCGGTTTGTTGTTGCTGGCAGCACGCTGGAAGGCGAAGAAGCGGCCCTGCTGGAAGCATGGCCCCGCCTGCTCGAAGCCGATTCGCAACTGATTTTGGTCTTGGCCCCGCGCCATCCGGAGCGGTTCAGCGGCGTGGCGGCACTGGTGGCAAAGTCCGGCATCGCCTGGGTCAAGCGGTCGGATTGGAAAGCGCAACCCGTTGAAACGCTTGAGCCGGTCCGGTCTGGCCAAATCGTTCTGCTCGATACCATCGGCGAGCTGGCGTCAATTTATTCGCTGGCAGCCGTGGCTTGCGTCGGCGGCAGCTTGATTCCGGCGGGTGGCCACAATCCGCTCGAGCCGGCCCAGTTCGGCGTTCCCATCGTGATGGGTCCCAGCTATGCGAACTTCCGCGCCATCGCCGGCAACTTGCTCGCCCAGAATGCCCTGCGCGTCGCTGCCAAAGACGAACTGGCCGCGACCTTGATCGAGCTTCTGCGGGACTCGGCCTCTGCCCAAGCTATGGGCCAGCGCGCCAAACAGGTCTTCGACCAGCAGGCCGGGGCCACCGGGCGGTGCGTCAGCGCCCTGCAAAGCCTGCT
>JAATFE010000166.1 GCA_015655365.1 Terriglobales bacterium | reverse complement strand
TTTATGGATATGGAGCCGACAGTTGGGAAGCGCAGACCACTCCGCGAGAAGAGGGATTCTGGTGTTTTGACTCGGCGCAAGCAGCGGTAAGTCGAACGGCGTTATGGGAGCAACAATCGTGAAAGTACTTGTGCTGACAGAGTATCCTGCGCCGGCCTCGGGCTTGGCGCTGCAAGGCGAACTGCTATGTCGTGGCCTGCGCGAGATGGGCGTCGACGTTCACCCGGTGCATCTGGAATCTTCCCTGGAAAAGGAATGGTACTACCGCTGGTTCAAGCCGGATGTCGTGGTTGGCGTAGGCTTCTGGGGGCACCTTCCGAACCTAGTGCTGCACCCTCAGAAGTTCGGAATGCAGGCCGTGCCGTGGCTCGTGGCCGATGGATATATCGCGGAGCATCGCGATGTGTTGAACGCTCTGCCGTTGATTCTGGTCACCTCCAACTGGGTGAAGGAAGTGTATGTCCGCGATGGCATCAAGGGGGACAACATTGTTGTGCTTCCGGTGGGATGCGGCACGGATCGCTATACTCCGCGTAGCCGCGAGGGCTCCAAGGTGAAGGCGATCCGCGAGGCTTTGGGAATTTCGGACGATGAGTTGATGATCCTGACGGCTGGCGGCGACGGCGCGTCGAAAGGTGCGCAGGAAGTGATGCAGGCGCTGGCGCTGATTGATGCCGAGGCGCCTGATTGGAAATATGTCTGCAAGGTTTGGCCTCAAGCCCGCACCGCAAAACAGAACCAGATCGATCTCAAACTCGCGGCGGATCTAGGCATCGGCAAGAAGGTCGTCTACTCCACCAATGTGGTGTCGCAAAACTTCATGCCCTACTTGCTGGCTGCCTGCGATATCTATGCTGCGCCGTCGCGGCTGGAGGGGTTTGGAATGATCCAGGTGGAGGCTAACGCCTGTGAGCGGCCGGTGATCGCGATCGACGCCATGGCATTTCGCGACACGATGGTCCACGGAGAGACAGCATTTTTGGCGAGTGTGGCCGAAGAGAGAAAAATTACCGAGGCGCGCGTCGGAGAGGGCCACGATTACGAAACCAGCCATTGCATCGTTTTTCCAAACCCGCGCACAGCCGAGTACCGGGCCAGCGTTCCCGACATCGCCAAGTATCTTCTGACCCTCATGCGCGACAGCGATCTGCGGCGGAAGATGGGCGAAGCGGGCCGAAGGCGTGTAGTTGAATTGTTCGACTATCGCCAGGTCGCCAAGCGCTTCGTGGAGATCGTCACAGAACGATTGGGAATCAGCTAGGCCGTACCGCGACGAGGCAACAGCGCTCGTCTGCGCAACCATGCACGTGATCGGGGGTCTATGTCTTTATACGAAAAGTCACTCGGTTCCATTGAGCAAGCCAAAGAGGCGGCTCTTCAAATCCTGCTCCACAACGCACACGGACCGTATGAAGGACTGCCCCGCACTGCTGGGTGGGGATATCCGGAGCCTTACACGCGGGATCTGATGATTTCGTCGCTTGGCGTTCTGGCTACCGGCAACGAAGAGCTTGCGGATGCTCTGCGGCGCACCCTGGTGGCTCTGGCAAGCAATCAAACGGCGCATGGCCACATTCCATCCCTGGCGCACGATTCGACGAACCGTGGAGCCAGCGACACCACGCCGCTGTTTCTCTTTGGCCTGGCGCTGTACAGGAAATCGACAAACCAGCCAGAGTTTCTCAGTGAGACAGCCGAGAAAGCTCTGACGTGGATGCAGTACCAGAGTCCCGACGACCGGGTGATGGTATGCCAGCTACCCACCAGCGATTGGCGCGACGAGCAGTATGTGATGGGCTATGGACTCTACGTCAATATGCTCGTCTATGCGTATCTTCGTTTTTATGGCGATCACGATTCCGCCGAACTGTTGCGCGGCGCGATGAGCCGTTTGGAAGTTCGCGGCGACGAGAAGAACCGCTACGAGCAAGAGGCTCTTGTGGAGCCGTCGGCGCTCTACTACGCGCTCTACTCTTACAAGGTGATGAGTAGCGACCGCTTCGATCTGCTGGGCAACAGCCTCGCGATTCTTACGGGAATTGCTTCACCCAAGTGGGCGCGCGACCTGGTGGCATGGATTGAAGTCGAGTGCGAGGCCATGCGGGGTCGCGGTGAATTGGCTGTAGATCTGCCGCCATGCCTGTTTCCGTTCATCCTGCCCCATCATGCGGATTGGCTGCCGCGATACGAGCGCTATAACCGGCCCGGCGACTATCACAACGGTGGCGTGTGGCCGTTTATCTGCGGCTTCTATGTTGCGGCCTGTGTTGCGGCTGGGGAGATGGAATTGGCGGAACGCAAACTGTTGGCGCTGACCGAGATGGTCAAACCGTGGCACGAGGATGAGGCGGAGTGGGGTTTCAACGAGTGGATTCACGCGCAAAATGGCAAGCCCAGCGGCCGCGACTGGCAGACTTGGTCTGCCGCCATGTACCTTTACGCTGCGGAGTGCGTGCAGAAGCGCTGCACTCCGCACTTCGACGAGATGCGCGCGGACAATCTCATCGTAACAGCGTAACCGTAAATGCGCTGCCGCTTTTCCAGAAAAGTCTATCTCATCGCCGGTTCGCCCAAGTCGATTCCGCCTCCAGGAGTATCGGCCCCGATGCGAGCCGGTTTTCCTTGGTCTTCGAACAGAACGCGTTCGATCCCATCTATGTGTGCCCAACTGCTCAGTCTTCGACGCTCCGGAATGAAACACTGACTCCGCACATACTATGCGGATCAGCCGAAGAAGCTTCATCCGCTTCACTCAACCTGGCAACATGGAGAAGACAATGATTTCTACCAATGCAGTAGTAGCCGTCTATGACACGCACGAACGGGCAGAACACGCTATCAAGGAATTGCAAGAAGCCGGCGTTGATATGAAGAGCCTATCGATCGCGGCAAAAGACACTCATACGGATGAGCACGTGGTAGGGTACTACAACGCGGGCGACCGCATGAAGTACTGGGGCAAGGTCGGAGCTTTCTGGGGTGGGTTCTGGGGATTGCTTTTTGGCGCCGCGGCATTTGCGATTCCGGGTATTGGGCCAATCCTTGTGGCCGGACCGCTTGTGGCCTGGATCGTGGGCGCTCTTGAGGGAGCAGTTGTTGTTGGCGGTGTCAGTGCTGTGGGCGCAGGTCTGATTAGCATAGGTATCCCGAAAGACAGCGTGCTCAAATACGAAGTCGCGCTCAAGACAGACAAGTTTCTTCTGATAGTTCATGGCACGGCAGAGGCTGTGGACAAGGCAAGGAACATCATCGCAGGAACAGAACACAGTTACTACGCAGTCCATGGCGAGAGCGTTCTCGCTTGATCGGTATTGTCATTCCAGTTGAAGAGCGGTGCGAGAGGAAAGTCAGATGAGGCAGGGCAATTCGTTTCCAGCGTTGATTTTTGTCGTGATCTTGGCAATTGGCACGGCCATAGCGTTTGGGCTGCATCAGACCGCTACCGACGTTATGGCGATCGCTGTGCTGGGCTGTTTCTTGGCCCTCGCGTACATCGCTGCTGCCGCCGTCAAGGTCGCCGATCAATGGAACAAGGCAGTGGTCTTGCGGCTGGGGAAGTTCCGCTCCCTTGAAGGGCCTGGGTTGTTCTTCATCATCCCGATTATCGAGTCCATTCCTTATTGGATCGATACGCGAGTCCTGACCAGTTCTTTCAAGGCAGAAAAGACTCTGACCAAAGACACGGTTCCCGTGGATGTGGATGCTGTTTTGTTTTGGAAGATTATCGACCCCAAGAAGGCCGCCCTCGATGTTGCCGACTACCAAAGCGCAATCAACTGGGCCGCACAAACCGCCTTGCGCGATGTGATTGGCAAGACCATGCTCTCTGACATGCTTGAAGGCAGAGACAAAATCAGTGCGGAGCTGCAAAAGATTATCGATGTGCGTACCGAACCCTGGGGAATCAACGTCATCTCCGTGGAAGTCAAGGATGTGTTGATTCCTCCGGCTCTGGAAGACGCTATGTCGATGCAGGCCCAGGCAGAGAGAGAACGACAGGCCCGCGTGATTCTCGGCGACTCCGAGCGACAGGTTGCGGAAAAGTTTGGCGAGGCTGCCAAAACCTATATCAACAACCCGGTGGCTTTGCATTTGAGAGCCATGAACATGCTCTATGAAGGCCTCAAGCAGAACTCCACCATCGTGATCGTGCCAAGCACGGCAATCGAGTCAATGCAATTGGGCGGCTTGGCCGGATTGACAGCGTTGACCATGGGACTTGGGCAGCAGCCAGCGAAGACACAGCAGGGAGGGGAAGTGAGTGGTCCCCCTGCCCCAGTGCAGGATGACAGCCTGATTCCACTTACCCCCTGCCATACCGAGGAATTGGGAAACCTGACGTCCGGCGGTTTGTAGATCCGAACGCGTCAACATTCGCATAGCTGCGCATCGAACGTGGAGATCTGGTGTGGGTTCCACGCATCCAATAGCGATAGCAAGCGGCATTTCTTGTCGTCCAATAGCGCATTCCGAAGTTATTAAAGGTCCACAAACTACTGCGGATGGCGCAGATACGTGTGCTCGTGTGAGCCTATAGCCTCTGCACGCCAGAGTTTCGTCCGACGGCGATTTGATGGGAATACAGCTATTTGAAGTGCTATGTATCCCATATAGATCATTCGGCAAATCCTGCCGAAGCCTATAATAACGTTGTGTTCGAAAAGAGATATATGCTGCTTAAGAAGCCATTGCTGTTTAGCCTCGCAGTTTTTCTGACGCTCTGTTCTCCTTCCGCTGTCAGGGCGGCCGATACAAAATCCCCGGTCGATTCGGCGCCCTACAGACTTCGCCTTTATCATTTGCACACCGGCGAACACCTTGACGTGGTCTATCGTATCGGCAATCAGTATCTTCCGGATAGGATCGCGGAGTTGGACCATTTTCTCCGCGACCACCGCACAGGCGATGTGAAGGACTATGACATCAAGGAATTCGACCTGTTGCACGACCTGTTGGCCAGGCTAGGACGTCCCGACAGCGAGATCGACATCGTCTGCGGGTACCGCACTCCGTGGAGCAATAGCTACCTTCGCGAACACAGTCGCGGCGTTGCACTTCACAGTCAGCACATGGAGGCCAAAGCCATCGATATTCGAATTCCGGGAATATCTACCGCAGCAGTCCGCGATGCAGCGCTGTCCCTGCGGCAGGGCGGCGTTGGCTACTATGCGCAATCCGATTTTGTGCATGTGGATGTGGGCCCGGTGCGTCGCTGGTAGTGCACGTCGTCGATCAGTGAACGTACTGCCCTTTGGCTAACGCGTTGTTGAGAGTCGTATCGTACCCATAGATATCGTCGAAGAAATAGACCTCGTCGTTTTCCTCAACGATCGCAGTCAGATATACGATCACCACTGGCACTGGCTTGGTGAGGTTCACCTGCTGATTATCGGGACCCGATTGCATGGCTGCCTTTATCTTCTCCAGTGTCCACTTCGATTGGTCCTTTAGCAGCCACGCCGCAAGTTCGGCCGGCTTTTCCACGCGAATGCATCCATGGCTAAAGTCCCGCCGCGATCTCGCGAACAACTGTGGCGCCGGCGTGCTGTGCAGGTATACGTCGTATTCATTGGGGAACATAAACTTCACCAGCCCCAGCGAATTTGACGGCCCCGGCTTTTGACGCACCATGAGCCTGCCCGACTGCAATTGCGCGAGGGTTGCGGCGTTGACCGATCCGCGGCTTACGATGCGGCCATTCTGATCCGTAATCTCGTAACCCTTGCGAGCCAGGTAGCGTGCGTCTCGGTGAAGTTTTGGGATGATGTCGGCGCGCGTAATGTCAAGCGGAAGATTCCAATACGGACGAAAGACGATGTACTTCATTTCTTTGGCGAAGACGGGCGTCTGATGCTGGAGTGCCTTTCCCACAACGACGTTCATGCGCATCGCAACGCGGTGATCGTCTGAAAATACCCGCAACCGAAAGCCCGGGATATTTACCGTGACGGGCATTTGCGGGTAGTCCGGCGGAAGCCATCTCCACCTCTCCAGGGAGTCCTGCAACTGGAGCACACGATCGCTCAACGGCGTATTCAACTGGCGCAGAGTCTTTTTGTCCAATCTGCCATCCGGCTTTAGACCGTGACGAGCCTGGAAGTGCTTCACCGCTTCCACCAAGGGCGCTTCATAGACGGGTGAAGCCGGGATCATGACCGCACTCTGCGGCAGGTCTCCAAGCAGGTGCAGGCGTTTACCCAGTTGCTCAGCATTGGTGTAGGAGTCGCCGCGCGTTACGGTTTGTTGCGGATCGGGCAAAGGCGCGCTTCGGTCCTGCGCCGCCATGGTCAGATAGGTGTGTAGCGCAGTCTCGGTGCGCTGATAGCCGAGGTATTGGGGTTCAACCTTGTTCAAGACCTCAGTCAAAGCGCTTCCCGTCAGGATCTTCTTTACCAGGAACTGAGATAAGTCGTAGTGATCGTTGTCGAGAGCGATGCCAAAGGGCAGAGGCTTCGGGTTTAACCGCCCCATACGCAGGTTGGAGAGATAGCGCAACGTGCTGACTGTAAGCGCCACATCGAAATGCGCGACCGTATTCGCATTTCCAGGCGCGACCTTCAAAGCGTCCAGTCGAGCGGGCCACAGGGATGCATCGTAGTCTTCCGGGTTCAAACCTTTTTGCTGACTGGCTTCGAGCGCTGAAATCACGGAGATTGCCTGCGATGTCGCCCGGCCTTCATGCACCCAGGCAGGCGCATAGTGTAGAGCCTGATATACCTTCTCAACATCCTGGCGGCAATCGCTGAAGTTCGACCAGCGAGGCTCGGGGAGTGCTCCGGCAGCAACTATCGTGCTCAGTTGCGAGGCAACTTCCCTCTCATCCGGCTGAGGTCTCAATTGCGAGCGGCATCCAAATGCAAGCAGACACCCAAGCAACAACAGCGAGCATCCCACGGCCAGGGTTGCGGCACGGCTGCGGCAGACAAGCGCATCGTGAGATTTGCGCCGAAGCGTTTCCGCGCTGCCGATCGGGGGCAACGATTTAGTCGCCGAGTCGGGAACTGAACACCACATGAGCTTCGATGGGATCAATGAGTGTGGCCATCGGAGGCGCAGTCAAGCGTGCCAATCCGCCGGTTTTTGCTCATGATAGTAGATGCTTGGGCGACCATAGCGGAGTGCCGGGAAAGAGTCTGGTACCACCAGCAGTTGAAGGCATTGGTGGATGCGCCTGAAGTATGAACGAATTGGTTTTCTTTCAGCGTGTTGAGGGCAGTGAAGAGTCTATATCTGGGGCTAATATCTTGGTACGCCATGACTTTTGTCCTTGTATGATTCGCGTTCCATCCGGTTCGGTGCCAACGCTCGATTTGCTTGGCATGATCTTCCCATGACGCAGGCAAAACGATCTGTGCAATTGGAAACAAGTCCAGTTGCGATTGCCAGATTTACACTACCGCTCCAAAGAGCCACCCGATTCCCGCCGTTACTGCCATAGCCAATCCGCCCCAAAACGTCACACATAACGCCAGTGAAGGTACCGCGACAAGTGGAATCAATCCCGCTCCTAAGGCGAATGCTGTCACCAGAAGCGGCATCGATGCTCCAGCGGTGAAACTGGCCGCTGAAGCCAGTGCAGTCTAAATCGGAAGCGCGCGCGTCGCAAATGTCAGAGACTGTTGCGCACTTGAGGGCAATTACAGCCAGTCACTTGTTATTGTCGCGTCTGCCTTAGGTCGGTGCCTATTCTGTTTTGCTCATATCGAGATGGACCCATGGAGGTCGGTGAGGCAATCCAAATGGGGGGAGCGTTTCGTAGGCATTCCGCCAGATGGACGAGGCACAGACAACTGTTTGCTGCGGCGAGCAAATATGACCATCCATCGGGGATCTGACTCTGTCAATATCTCGATGGAAACGGCACTAAGCCACCGTTATCGTTGACGGCATCATGTGTCGGATAAACGCGATGGTGATCGAAGGAGAGACCATGACGCCATCTATGATAATGCGCAGTTTTCGGTTCTGGTACCTCTGCCACAGTGACCGAGCAAGCCCGTTGCAGCGCCGGACGGTCAAAGAGCGTCGTGACGCCACGGTTCGCTGTGTGTTGTTTCTGCTTTTGAGTATTGCTGCGCTGGCAAGCCTGCCATTGTTGGCAAGATCGCAATCCCTGCCCGATTCTCCAGGCGCCTCTATGGTTGCGGCCACCACAGCTCCAGCACAGGTGGACCTGCCCTACGCGCGTCCGACACAGAGAACCAAGGTAAATAACTTTGTCTTCGATGCGTTCGGCCCGTATCCCATTGCAGGCGCCGCGATCGTGGCGGGCATCAATCAGGCTAGCAATGCTCCTCCAGAGTGGAATCAGGGCGTTGAAGGATACAGCAAGCGATTCGGATCGGACTTTGCCATTGCCGCGGTGAGCACCACAACCCGCTATGGGTTGTCGGAAGCATTGAAGGAAGACGGTCTGTACTATCGCTGCGACTGCACAGGGATCTTCCCGCGACTGCGTCACGCGATGATTTCGACCTTGATGGCGAGGCAGGGGCAAGATGGCCACCGCGTCTTTTCATTCCCTGCGCTTGTTGCGCCGTATGCAGGCTCGATGACCGCTGTCTACGGTTGGTACCCGAACCGCTATGGCGCCAAGGACGCGTTTCGGACCGGCAACTATAGTCTGCTGACGTATATGGGCGGCAACATCGCGCTGGAGTTTTTCTACAGCGGTCCCCACTCGCTGCTTCATCGGATGCATCTAAATAATGCACACGGCTCGCCCATACAGGGGCCGAACAGATGAGCGGGCAGCGAGTTATGACAGCCGCAGGCGAAACACTGCCTGGGCGGGGAACGAGACACATGCCTTCCGCGATCAGCACTGTCGTCAGCGTGATTGCCGGACCTTTCGAGTGGTTTGGCAACTTGGGCATATTCTTCTGGCGGGTTCTACGGGCGGCAGTTACGCCACCCTATGAGTGGCGCGAACTGGTCCGGCAGCTCGATGAAGTTGGATCGAAATCTTTTCCGTTGGTCGCATTGGCAGGCGCAGCGGTTGGTGTCGTTATCTCGCTGGAGGCGCGTTACAGCCTGAGCCGATTCGGCGCCAAATCGATGTTTCCCGCCACTCTTGTGTACTCCGTTGTTCAGGTGATGGGGCCCATTATCACCGGACTTGTCGTCAGTGGGCGAGTGGGTGCCGGCATGGGTGCGGAGTTGGCCTCCATGAAAGTGACGGAGCAGATCGACGCCATCGAGGTCTCGGCGATCAACCCATACAGGCTTCTAGCGGCAACACGCATTCTGGCCTGTATCCTGATGTTGCCCTTGCTCACCCTTGCCGCCGATGCATTCGGCATGTTGACAGGCTGGTTTGCGCAGGCTTTGGTTGAGCCGCTCTCGTTCAGTCAATTCATCCAGAGCGGCTTCAAAAGCGCAACGTTCAACGCCTTCCTGCCACCTACCTTCAAGACCGCTGTGTACGGCCTGATTATCGGGCTTATAGCGTGTTTTCAAGGAATGCGTACCCGCGGAGGCGCAGAGGGCGTAGGTCGCGCGGCCACCAACTCGGT
>JAATFE010000483.1 GCA_015655365.1 Terriglobales bacterium | reverse complement strand
TTGCGTCCCTGCGGGCGGCGAATGCGCGCCAGCCAGACCCATTGTTCAGCTGCCGTCATTCCCGCCTCCGGGGAGCACCGGATGCATGAGCAACCGCGCTGTTCTAGGCTTCGTCGTCTTCTTCCAGAATGTCGAGCGTGTAGCGATGGTGCAGCTTCATGCTCACGGCGCCCAGAATGGTGCGCACCGAACGGGCGGTGCGTCCCTGTTTGCCGATGACCTTGCCCACGTCCTGCGGAGCGACGCGAAGCTGGAGAACGGTGTTCTCTTCGTGGCCCACTGACTGCACATCAACGGCAGCCGGCTCGTCCACCAGAGCCCGCGCAATTTCGCGGACCAGTTCGTCTACTGCGACCATGTCGTGTTGGGTCATGCACTTGCCCCTGACCGGATGGATCCAGAAATTAGCAACTTGTATCGGTGCGCTGAATATTATCAGCACACACCCGTCGCCGTCAGCAACTGTGTGGGCGCCGGCTCAATTGCCTGCGCACACACCCAGGGGGAGGAGCAAATGTTCTACGCTGCGGCGGGTTCGGCAACCGGGGCCGGAGCGGGGTTGTTCTTCAAGAGCTTTTCGACGATCGGGGACGTCTGTGCGCCCACGCCAAGCCAGTAGGCAATGCGCTCGTACTTCAGGCCAACGCTTGCCGGATTGGTGCGGGGGTTGTAGGTGCCGACGATTTCGATCTCTCGGCCGTTGCGGGCGCGGTCCTTTTCGATGACCACGATGCGGTAGTAGGGCTGCTTGCGGGCGCCAAAACGCGCCAAACGAATCATCACCACGGCTATACGGTTCCTTTCAAAATCCAGTGCTCTGTTGCAGTCTTCAGGGGGTCTTCCGGACCGGCGGCAGCTCGAGAACAAGCGCGCCCAGCCGGTCAATTCCGAACTAGCGGCCAGACAAGAACGCCCAGCCTCGCAAGACACAACACCTAAGTATCGCCGAAACTGCGCTGCGGAGCAAGTTTGAGTGGTCCAAGGCCAGGGCACTCGCAGGGGAACAAAGGCTGCCCCGGCTGCTACAGTATCAACAAACTGGCGGCTTGCCCCTTGCCGGTTCTGAGCGGCAGACCCCGACGCGGAGCGTCCAAAGCATGGTGCGTGAGTACAGAAAAGGCTACTCCAGCCGCCTCGGCAAAGAGATGGAACTGCTCGTCTTCGGCCATGCCGGTTTGCCCGTGGTGGTCTTTCCCACCTCCGGCGGACGCTTTTTCGAGTTTGAAGACCACGGCATGATCGCCGCCCTCGCCCCCAGAATCGATGCCGGCCAGTTGCAGCTTTACTGCCTGGACTCGGTGGACCTGGAGAGCTGGTACAACCAGCGCGTGGCTCCGCGCCGCCGCATCGTCCGCCACATGCAATATGAGCGGTACGTGCTCGACGAGGTGCTGCCGCTTATCCGCCAAAAGAATCCCGACCCTCGCCGGATGACGTTGGGATGCAGCTTTGGCGGCTACCACGCGGTCAATATCGCCCTGCGCCATCCCGACGTGTTTACCGGCCTGCTTTCCCTGTCGGGCGCCTTCGACCTGACCGGCTTTTTGCACGGCTACTACGACGAGGACTGCTACTATAACCTGCCCACGCACTACCTGCCCAACTTGACGGACCCCTGGTACCTCGACCGCCTTCGCCGCAGCAACTACATTTTGGCCACCGGCTGGGACGACCACTGCCTGGCCCAGAACCAGACCCTGGACAGCATTCTGTCCGCTGCCGATATTCCCCACAGGCTTTTTATCTGGGATGCCGCAAAATCCCACGACTGGTCCACCTGGGAGCGCATGGTGCGGGAATACCTGTGAGGGGGGACCTGGCGGCGCTGCATACTGAGAGAAAACAATTTTGGAGGTCAATGGAATGAGTGAACGGAATCCCTATGCGCGCTTTCTCGACGGACGTCCTCTTACCGCTATCCTGCGCTCGACTCCCACGGGGATTGCCAAGTTGTTGAAAGCGATGGATCCGGCGACGCTCGCGGTTTCTCCTGCGCCCGGCAAGTGGAGTGTGGCAGAGATTCTGTGCCACCTGGCCGACTGCGAAATGGTCTTCGGTTTCCGCCTGCGCCAGACGCTGGCCGAGGATGCGCCGACCATCCAGCCTTTCGATCAGGATAAATGGGCTGCCACCTACCGCGGCATCGATGCGCGCCGTGCGCTGGATGTGTATGCGGCGTTGCGAGGATGGAATCTGATGCTGATTCAGGCCGCTCTGCCCGTCGCGGCCAATAGGCCCGTCAATCACCCCGAGCGGGGCGCATTGACCTTCCAGACCCTGGTTGAAATCATGGCCGGTCACGACCTGAACCACCTGGGCCAGTTGAAGAAACTGGCCGAAAAGACCCCGGCGGCGTGAGCAGTGTTTTCCCCGCCACCTGCGGTGGGGCCAATGTTTACCGATAGTATGTGCTTTCCCAGGTCCCAAAACCGGGACCTGGGGCACTCAAGAAGTTCAGATCGTCCTGTAAACGCTCTATTTACCGGACTTGCCTTTTTTGCCGCCCGACTTGGCTGCAGCTTGCGCGGGCTGGTCGCCGCTGTGGTGCCGCTTGTGGTGCGCCACGGCCTTGGCAATCTCTTCGGGCGTCAGTTTGGTTCCACTGCCCAAATGCAATACATCGTCGCTGACTGAATTATTGGATCCGGTTGTTCCCATGGAGTTCTCCTTTTTCAAGGCAGGGCGCTCAGTCTGCAAGCTGCCGCACAAGGTCACAGACGAGTCCCTTCCGGCTTGGCGGAAATTTCCCCAGCGGCGC
>JAATFE010000463.1 GCA_015655365.1 Terriglobales bacterium | reverse complement strand
GCGTCCCCGACGGGATTTGAACCCGTGTTATCGCCGTGAAAGGGCGGTGTCCTAGGCCGGGCTAGACGACGGGGACGCAACTGGAACGCGTTCGGCCTTAATTTGCCAAACTCGCCCTTTTTGAAGGCTACCAACTCAGGAGAGCCATGTCAAAGGCTACTCTCTTCCAACGCAAGATGAGCCTGAAGGGTTAGGCATGCTGGAGATTGAACATCAGCGTGCACGAAGCAGAGAAGTTGAGCTTGGAAGCGATTGGCCGGTTCGTTGCGGCCAGCGAGGAGCTTCGATTTGAAGGCGAGAACCGTCAGCAAGTCTATGGCTGGGTGGAGCAGGTGCTGGTGCGGCAAGAGTACGCCCAGCAGGGCAGGGCTGCGCGTGGCCTGGTACGGCGTTACGTTGAGAAGATGACCGGGATGAGTCGTGCGCAGGTCACGCGACTGATCGGCCGCTATACGGCGACCGGCCAGGTGCGGCCGACCATCTACCGGCGGCGCCGTTTTCCCGGCCTGTACACACGGGCCGACGTCGAGTTGCTGCCTCGGTCGATGAGGCGCACGAGACCCTGAGCGGTCCGGCGACACGGCGCATTCTAGAGCGCGAGGTCGAACTCTACGGCAAGCAGGAGTACGTTCGGTTGGCTGCGATCTCGGTGGCCCATCTGTACAACCTGCGCAAGAGTCAGCGTTACTGGGAGCGGCGCTTGAACTACGTCAAAACGCGTCCCACGGCGGTCTCGATCGGCGAGCGGCGCAAGCCTCAGCCTCAAGGCCAGCCCGGCTATCTGCGCCTGGATACGGTGCATCAGGGCGACCGGCCGGAAGCGAAAGGCGTTTATCATATCAACGCCGTCGACGAGGTCCTGCAGTGGCAGGTGGTGGGCTCAACACCACGCATTTCAGAGACTTATCTGGAGCCTGTGCTGAAGGCCATGATGCGCCAGTTTCCATTTCGCATCAAGGGCTTCCACACTGACAACGGCTCGGAATTCATCAACCGCACGGTCGCCGAACTACTCAACAAGTTGCTGATCGAGCAGACCAAAAGCCGCCCCCGGCAGAGCGGCGACAACGGGCTTGTAGAGACCAAGAACGGCGCGGTGATCCGCAAGCACATCGGCTACGGCTACATCGACGCCGGCCACGCCGACTCCATCAACAGCTTCTATCGGGAGTATCTGAATCCGTATCTGAACTACCATCTCCCCTGCGCCCAGGCTGAGGTCGAGATCGACGAGAAGGGCCGCAAACGCGTTCGTTACAAGCGCTACCAAACTCCGCTGGAAACCCTGCTGGCGCTCGACAAGCCGGCACAGTATCTGCGCCAGGGACTCAGCATCAACGCCCTGAAACGCATCGCCGCGGCGCTCAGTGACACCGAAGCGGCGCGGCGCATGCAGCAGGCAAAGAACAAACTGTTTGAGAAAATGCGGCTCACCGCATAACACCGCAGGCAAGCAATCAGGACAGAGGAAATGGCGGTCCATGGAAAAGCCTACGGGGATAAAACTCCCTACGGCTTTCCCAAAGACCTTGGAAATCGAAAGAACCGATTCCCACATTTCCTCCGCCCCGGCCGCTACTGCTAAGCTGACTCAAAATCAAAACCCGAAAGGACCTTCCCCAGTTCGCCCGACCTTCGCTCCCTTCAGGCTCATCCTTGGATTGGAAAAGACTTCGCTGTCGCTCCTCGAACACCGCCGCAGAGGCCCAAGTGCCTTGCATTTTTCCCTCGATGAGTACACAATTTCCGTCAAAAGCGGCGTTTCAGGCGAGACTTACGGGCGGTCTCTGCCAAATCGAACTTCACACTTCCTGCGTCAATAAACCCGCCCCAAGCGTCAGATAGAATGGCACAGTATAACCATTCTTCCGTCGGCAGGCGATGTGCGCCTGGACCGGCTTTTTCCGCAAAAACGGCCGTCGCAGTCAACGGAGCGGTTTCGCAGCCCCGCAAGGCAATCAATCCGGTACCAACCGGAGTTCTGGCCCGAGTCCGGCCAGCATACAAGGAAAGATCGAGTGAGGAATACCGTATTGAGACGCATTCTTGGATTAGGTTGTTTTGTTTTGATCGGGATGGCGGCCACAGGCTGCCATCAAAAGCTGGCGGCGCCGGCTGGGGCGGGCATGCAAGCCATGCCCGTGCAATCCGTCGCGGTTTCCCTCTCGCCGGTTCCGCAAAGCAGTGAGTACGTGGCCACCATCAAGTCCCGCCGCTCGGCTACCTTGCAGCCAATGGTGAGCGGCTTCCTGACCCAGATTCGCGTCCATTCGGGCGATCATGTCAGGGCCGGACAGTTGTTGATGGAGATCGATCCCAAGTTGCAGATGGCGACCGTCGAGTCGGCACGCGCAACCGAGCGGCAGAAGAAAGCTCTCTATGATTACAACACGGTTGAAATCGAGCGCCAGCGCAAGCTGTTTGAAGCCGGCGTAACCAGCCGCGACGTCTACGATCAGGCTCGGCAGGCCCACGACAACGCCAAGGCAGACTACGAGGCGGCCCTCCAACTGCGCAAGACGCAGGAGGAGCAGTTGGCTTACTACAGCATCCGCGCACCCTTCGAGGGCCTGGTGGGCGACATTCCCGTCCACGTGGGCGATTTTGTCTCGCCCGTCACCTCGCCTGCCACTGTCCTCACCACAGTCGACGAAAATAGAGATCTCGAAGCCTATATCTACATTCCTACCGAGCGTTCCGGCGAGGTGCGCCAGGGGCTCGATGTCGAGCTGCTTGACTCCACCGGCAAGGTGATCGAGAAGTCGAAGATCAATTTCCTGTCGCAGCAGGTGGATACCAATCTGCAAGGGATTCTGGTCAAAGCTCCGGTGCACGCCACACCCGAAATGCTCCGCACCGCCCAAATGATCAAGGCGCGGGTTATCTGGAGCACAAAGCCGATGGCCGTGATTCCAGTGTTGGCAGTGACTCGCCAGGGCGGCCAGACCTTTGTTTTTGTGGCGCAGCAGCAGAATGGGCACTTTGTGGCTCACCAGACGCCGGTTACCGTGAGCGATACGGTGGGTAACGGCTACTCCATTTCTTCAGGGCTCAATGTGGGCGACCGGGTCATCGTGTCGAGCACTCAGTTCCTGGTGAATGGCATGCCGGTTCTGCCGTTGGGCGTCTAGCGCAGCAGGCTCCAGACGAGCCTCTGGCTCCGCGCGGGAGGCAGGCGACGGGCGTTGATTAAGGCGCGCCCATTACGAGGGAAAAGGAAGGTCCACCTTGTTTGTCGATTTCTTTATTCGCCGCCCTGTGTTTGCCACAGTGTGCGCGTTGCTCATCATTCTGGCCGGGGCGATTTGCATCCCCAATCTGCCTGTCGCCATGTATCCCACGCTGGCGCCGCCGCAAGTGTCGGTTAGCTGCAACTACGTTGGCGCCAATGCGGACACCGTAGAGAAGGCTGTCACCATTCCCCTCGAAGAGTCGATCAACGGCGTCGAGGGAATGCGCTACATCAGTTCGTCGAGCACCAGCAGCGGCGCCAGCTCGATCACGACAACCTTTCAGACCGGCTACGATCTCGATATCGCGGCCGTCGACGTGCAGAACCGCGTGGCCAGCGTCGAGGGCAGGCTGCCCGCGACGGTGAACGCTACCGGTATCTCCATCACCAAGGCCAACAGCAATTTCGTTTTCGGCGCCGGCTTCTTTACCCGCGACGGGCGCTACTCGCAGGAGTTCATCTCCAACTACCTCGATGTGTATGTGAAGGACGCACTCAAGCGGGTTCCCGGCGTGGGCGATGTTGTCATCTTCGGCGAGCGCAAATACGCCATGCGCATGTGGCTGGACCCGGTGCGTCTGGCTGCCCGCGGCCTCACGGCCACCGACGTCGTGAACGCATTGTCCGAGCAGAACATCGAAATTCCGGCCGGCCAGCTTGGCCAGCCTCCCTCGGATTCGAAGCAGGCCTTCCAGGTGCCGGTGCGCGTGGTGGGCCGCCTCACCAGTCCCGAGGAGTTCGACAAGATCATCGTCAAGAACTCTGCCAACGGACTGGTGCTGCTCAAGGATGTGGGCCACTCGGCAGTGGGCGCCGAAGACTATAGCTCCTCTCTGAAATACAGCGGGCACGAGGCTTTGGGCATCGGCGTCGAGCAGCTCTCCAACGCCAACGCGCTCGAGGTGGACCGCCAGGCAAAAGCCATGCTGAAGGAGCTCTCCAAGAGCTTCCCGCCGGGGCTGGAATACGCCATTGCATTCGATTCCACCACCGTAGTCGGCGACTCGATCCGCGAAGTGCTGGTGACCTTGGCCGAGGCCATTCTTATCGTCATCGTCGTCATCTTTCTCTTCCTGCTCGACTGGCGCGCCACCATCATTCCGGCCGTCACCATCCCGGTTTCGCTCATCGGAACCTTCGCCTTCGTCAAGATCTTTGGCTTCTCCATCAACTCGCTCACGCTCTTCGGCATCACGCTGGCCACCGGACTCGTCGTCGACGATGCCATCGTGGTCATCGAGAACGTGCAGCGCCACATTGCCATGGAGCATTCCGATCCCCATGCGGCCACTTCGCGCGCCATGGGCGAAGTCACCAGCGCGGTTATCGCCACTTCGCTGGTGCTCATCGCCGTTTTTGTCCCGGTCTCGTTCTTTCCCGGCACTACGGGCATTCTCTATCGCCAGTTCTCGCTGACCATCGCTTTCGCCATCGCCATCTCGGCCTTCAACGCGCTCACGCTTTCGCCTGCGCTCTCGGCCATGTTCCTCCGCGGCGAGGCCGATCGTCCGCATCAGTTGGACTTCCTTCACATCGAGCCGGTATCGCGCACCTTCGCCGCCTTCATTCATGGCGCAGACTCCTCCATCAGTTGGCTGGCCGGCAGCTACGCCAAAACCATTCACGTCGCGTTGCGGCTGCGCTACCTTTTGTTATTGATCTTCTTTGCCGGACTGGGCGCAACGGTCTGGGTCTATCAGCACGTGCCCACCGGGTTCATTCCGCAGGAAGATCAAAGCTTCCTGATGGTCATTGTGCAGGCGCCTCCGGGTTCCTCGCTGGCTTATACCACTGCCTTGGCAGATCGTGCCGAGGCCATCATCGGTCAGAATCCCGACATCGCCGGCGCGTTCTCCGTCATGGGCTTCAGCTTCTCCGGCCCTGCCTCCAATGCGGGCATGATGTTTGTGTCCACCACGCCCTCCGATCAGCGGCGCGGCAAAGGCCACTCCGCCGCGGAGATCGTGGCCAGCCTTGCGCCCAAGCTGCAAATGCTCATGTTTGCGCCCAACGGCGGTCTGGTGGCCATGATTGAGCCCCCGGCCGTGCAGGGCGTGGGCAGCTATGGCGGCTTCCAGTTCATGCTTCAGGATCAGGGCCAGAACACCTTGTCCGACCTCGACCGCGTCGCCCACCAGATCGTGGGCGCCAGCCGAACCTACAAGGACATGACCGGGTTGCTCACCACGTTCTCGGCCAACGATCCGCAAGTGCTCGTCACCATCGACCGCGAGAAGGCCAAGGCGATGAACATCCCGCTCTCCCAGATCACCACCACCTTGGGCGTCTTCATGGGCTCGGAATACATCAACGACTTCGACTTCAACAACCGCACCTATCGCGTCTTCGTTCAGGCCGACCAGGGGTTCCGCAAAACAGCCAAGGACCTGCACTCCTATTACGTGCGTTCCGACAGCGGCCAAATGGTGCCGCTCGACAACCTCGTGTCGGTGGTGGAAAGCTCCGGTCCGCCGGTCATCACCCACTACAACCTCTTCCGCGCAGTCGAAATCGACGGTTCTCCCGCGCCTGGCTACAGCTCGGGGCAGGGAATTGCCTCGATGGAAGATCTGGCCCGCCACACCATGATGCCCGGCATGGGCTTTCAGTGGACCGGCCTGACCTTGGATGAAATCGAGTCCAGCGGCAAGGCCATGCTCATCTTCGGCCTCGGCATCCTGGTCATCTATCTGACCCTCTCGGCTCTCTATGAAAGTTTCGCGCTGCCTTTCATCATCCTTCTCGCGGTGCCCATGGCCGTGCTCGGAGCATTGGGACTGGTCGCCTTGCGCGGCATGTCCAACGACGTCTACTGCCAGATCGGCCTCGTCATGCTCATCGGCCTCTCGGCTAAAAACTCGATCCTGATTGTCGAGTTCGCCGAGCAACTCCGCAAAAAGGGCCGCTCCATCGCCGAAGCCGCCATCGAGGCTGCGGAACTCCGCTTGCGTCCCATTCTGATGACCTCCTTCGCCTTCATCCTCGGTATCTTGCCCCTGGTCTTCGCCACGGGCGCAGGTGCCTTGGGACGGCGCTCCGTCGGAACCACCATCGTGGGCGGCATGTTGCTTTCCACCGTCCTCAACCTCTTCTTCATCCCCGTGCTCTATGTCATTCTGAGTCGGATCTTCAGAAGCGGCAGCGACACCGTCGGTGACACCGCCCCCGCCGAAGCCTAAAGAAGACTGCCTTCAAACCGCATGAAGCCGTGCCCCTGCTGGGTGCCCCAGGTCTCGATTTTGAGACCTGGGGAAGCAAGGTTTTGAAAGGGCACGGCTTCAGCCGTGCCGCAAGACGCCAGTAAAAAAAGTCGGGGCTTTAGCCCCTGAGGGACCGCCAATCGCGGCGACCCCCTCAGGGGCTAAACAGGCTGCGGAAAAACTCTGCTTGCTCCAGAAATGCTTGCGCCTTGTAACAGGGCACGACTTTAGTCGTGCCGTAACTGCAATCAAATCAACGTGGGCTTCAGCCCCTGCGGGAGGTTCTTCGAAGAATTCACCGTTTATCCGCCCTTTTCCCGCAGCCTGTAAAGCCCCGATCTGCGTTCTCAATCCCCAGAAGCTGTTTTTCATCACCAAGTTTTGAAAGGGCCCTGCCGGAGTACCCTCTGGGTCGCGTGCCGTAAGGCGCCAGTAATAAGGCCGAGGCTTTGCAGTCTGCGGACAAACCCGCCCGAAGAGGCAAGAAGCGTCAGGGCACGACTTCAGTCGTGCCGCTGCGAAGCAAAAAAATCGTGGGCTTTAGCCCCTGAGGCAAGGCTTCGCATCGGATATGAAACAGCTTCGAACACTGTAGCTGCAGATTGCCGCGACGGAGGGAACCGGGGGTTTTAATCCCCGGTATACCGGCCCAAATATCGAGGCCTTTAGGCCCGGATTCCACCTTCTCGAAGCAAATACAACCACTCTTCACTTCTCCCGATGCGCGATCACATAATCCTTGATCCGGTCGTACACCTCGTCGCTCACCACACCCTTTTCCAACAGATCCAGCTTGGTCCGGTAAGGCCGAAAGCGCACAATGCGTCCGGCCCAACTTGGCGTCATGCCGGGAACCTTCAGCAAAGCACCGAGGCTGGCGCGATTGATGTCGATCCGATCCTCCGGTGCAGGAAGGGCGTGC
>JAATFE010000198.1 GCA_015655365.1 Terriglobales bacterium | reverse complement strand
TGTTGCGAGACGGGGAGCGGTTCCTGGTCTGTTCCCACTCGCGGCCCGACGGCGATGCGGTGGGCAGCATGTTGGCCATGGGCAGCTTGCTCGAACAGATGGGCAAGCGCGCCGACCTGGTGGCTGCCGACCGGGTTCCCGCTGTCTATCGCGGGCTGCCGGGAGCCGACAGAATCCGTTCCGCCATGCGCGTGCACGGACCCTACGACGCCGTGATTCTGCTGGAGTGCGACAGCCTGGAACGCGCCAAGCTGCGCGGCATGGAGCCGTTTTTTCTCATCAACATCGACCACCACGTCAGCGGCAGGCCGTTCGCCCACCTCAACTGGATCGACTGCAAGGCGGCTAGCACGGGGGAACTGGTCTACGCGCTGGTCAAGGCCGCCGGGGTCACGGTGACGCCGGAGATGGCGACCTGCCTCTACACAACGGTGCTTACCGATACGGGGGGATTCTGCTACGGGTCTTTGCGGGCCTCCACGTTCGACCTGGCGCGCGACCTGGTTGTGGCCGGGGCCGACCCTGTCCGGGTTGCGCAAAACGTCTATTTCTCCACTCCGACCTCCAGAATGCTGCTGCTGGGCGCGGCGCTCAGCAACCTGAAGCGCGAGGGTCGCCTGGCCTGGTTGTGGGTGACGCACAACGACATGGTGCGCTCCTGCGCCGCCGAAGAAGACTGCGAAGGCATGGTGAACTTTGCCGTCTCGATCTCGGGAGTGGAGGCCGCGGCTTTTTTGCGCGAGCTGCCGGAACGCCGTATCCGGCTGAGCCTGCGCAGCAAGGGCGCGGTGAATGTGGCGGCAATCGCCGAGCGGCTGGGCGGCGGCGGCCACGAAAACGCAGCGGGCTGCACCCTCGAAGGCCCGCTTGGCTCTGCCCTGGATCAGATCCTGGGGGAATTGCGCCCCGCTATGGCCTGTTTTAACAACAACATCACCTGAGAGCGCTTGAGATTCCGGGCGAATCTGTTAGCCTTGTCCCTGTCGAAACTCAGTACCGTCTCCGCGCTGCTGGCAGTTGCGGACCTTAACCGGGGCAAGTCAGCTCACCCCCCAGTCGTGCTGACCAAAGCCGGCATTGCTACGCTGTGCAGAACTGGCGCTGGCCGCCCCTTGGAGAAACGCTGGAAGTGGAAACCCCTCTGGAATCACCTGCTCCGGATTCGCCCCCAAGGCATCGTACGCGGCTGCCCAAGTGGGCCCTCGGCTACCTGGAGCCTTTTCTAAAGCCCTGCGATCCAAATGCGCCCGAGGAACTGCATTGGCGGTTGCCTCCCCGGCCGGGCGTTCTCGAAGCGCTCCTGTTTCTGGCTTTTACCATTTTCTTTCTTGCCTATGGGCTCACTCCCCTCCTGGGCGGCGACGGCGTGGGCCTGGTGGGCGCCGACGAGCCCCGCTATGCCCAGATCGCCCACGAGATGCTGGGCCACTTCGACTCCGCCCACACTTTGAAAGACCGCCTCAGCGCCTGTGTCACGCCTTATCTCTACGGCCATCCCTGGCTGGAGAAGCCAGCCCTCTACTATTGGCGGGCCATGTTCCTCTTCAAGGACTTCGGCGTGCACGACTGGACGGCACGGCTGCCCTCCACCACCTTCGCCTTCATCATGGTGACGCTGATTTATCTGCACATGCGGCGGTTCCGCCCTGGCGGCCACATGGATGCCGCCATCATTACCGTGGCTTGCGCCGCCATGATCGGGTTTTCCCGCAGCGCATCCACCGATATGCAAATGGCGGCGCCTCTGGCCATCGGGCTCCTCGGCTGGTACGCCTGGTACGAGACAGACTCCAAGTTCTGGCTTTACGACATCTATTTTTTCACCGGCCTGGCCACCCTCGCCAAAGGGCCGGTCGCGCCGTTCTTAGCGCTCGCCATCATTTCCGCATTCGCCTTCCTGCGCCGCGAGTGGTCCATTCTGCGCCGTTCCTTTTGGTGGCCGGGGATGCTGCTCTACTGCGCCATGGTCTTGCCCTGGTTCATCGCCGTGCAGCACCAGAATCCGACGTTCTTCCGCGAATTCTTCCTCGAACACAACCTCGAACGCTTTGCCACCGACCGCTACCAGCACGTTCAGCCCTTCTGGTACTACATTGCGGTGGTGCTGCTGGCCATGATGCCCTGGACGGTAATTTCCGTGCGGGCGCTGATCGACGGCATTCAGACGTCGGTGACCGAATGGCGGCTGCGCCACGCCAGCCGGAGCAAGCTGGGCGCCAACCATCCCGGCGATGCCTTTCCGGAATTCCTGGTGTTGTGGGCGCTGTTTCCGATCGTCTTTTTCTCGTTCTCCAAGTCCAAGCTGCCGGGCTATATCCTGCCCTCCATTCCTCCCATCGCCATTCTCACCGGGGACTACCTCTTCCGTCGGCGCAGGCTGGGGCTGAGCCGCTGGGTGCTGGTGGGCCATGCGATCCTTTGCGGCGTCATGACCATGTCCGTGCTGCTGGTGCCGTGGTTCGTGGTGCATGGCCGCGAATGGCCGCCCCTGCACGCTTCGGTGGCCGCGGTGCTGGCTGCTACCGGCGCGGCCCTGCTGATTCTGGTCGTGGTCAAGGGCTTCGGCGTTGTGCGGCTTCGGCTTGTGACCTCCTGCATCGTTGCCGTGCTGGTGCTCTTTCTCTACGGCGTCGGCCCGTTCTTCGGCATTCCCGAGGTCGCCGCCAGCAAACGGGTCATTCAACTGGTGGACCGTTCCTACTCTGCCCGGCCGCTGGCCGACCGCATCGCTACCCTGGTCCCCGGCGACGAGACAGTCGCGGTGTTTCGCGTTCGCCGCGATGTGGAGTATGGGCTGTCTTTCTATCGCAATCGCGAGGTTGTCAACTACGAGCAAAGCGGCGTGCCCGACGAACAGCACCTGCTGGTGGTGCGCGTGACGGGCCGCGGCGGCGTGGATCTCCACTCCCCAGCAGCGCTTCAGGAGTTACTGGAAGGCCGCCACTACGAGCCTCTCTTCAGTTGTCCGGAGCAGGGGTTGGTGGTCTATCTCGTGGGAAGCCGGTAACCTGATAAGCTGACTGGAACATCCAGTTGCATCGCACCCATCGCTTGGGTCGACGCGACCGGGAGATACTGTCGCCAAGGGGTTTTTTCTCAAGAAAAAGCCACCTTGCACCAAGTCTTTGACCGGATGATTCTGTACCTTGAGTTCGTGCTCTCCCAGGCCTCAGAAGCGAGACCTCCACCCCACGGACGAAAACCTGTCCGTGGGGACCCCAGACCTGGGGCACCTAGCGCTGGTACAAATTCATGTAGTCAAAGACCCAGTCCGGTCAGTGCACGTTAACTGGAGAACCGTTCTAAGGTGCATCCAAAGGGAGAAACATGGCATCTTGCGCTTCCATGGAGGTCCTCGACCTACGCCACTTCGCGGCGCCGATGCTGCGCCCTGTTCTGGAGGCCGAGAGCGAACTGTGGCAGACGCGCCTGCACTGGGACTACCGCGCCTCGGTCCGGCTGCTCGCCCAGTATCTCGACAACCACATGCTGCCCGGTTTTGCGGCTCTCGACGCTGGCCAGGTTACCGGCTATGCCTTTTGCGTTTACGAGGAGACCAAGGCCGTAGTGGGCGATGTTTTTGCCTTGGATAGCCCGTCCGCGGGGGCGGCCCTTGAAACAGAGCGGACTCTGCTGCTGCATCTTTTTGAATTGCTGCTCAACTCGCCGCAAGTGGACCGCATTGAGTCTCAATTGCTGCTTCACCCTTCGGGCGCGCACACGGCGCTGTTTCGCGACGCCAGCTTTCAGGTCTTCCGCCGCCTCTTCCTGGTGCGGCCTCTTGCCGGTTTGTGGAGCGCACCCAAGGTGCGCCTGCCAGCCGAGCTTGAACTGCGTCCCTGGCGCGACGAGGACCTGACCTCAGCTGGACGCCTCATCGTCGAGGCCTACCGCGATCATTCCGACAGCATCATCAACGACCAATACCGCACTGCCCATGGTTCGCTACGCTTTCTCCACAACATCGTCCGCTATGCCGGGTGTGGCGTTTTTTCCGCGCAGGTGTCGCATGTGGTGGTCGAGCGCCATAGCGGCGAAATTGTGGCGCTGATCCTGGGTTCGCGCGTCAGCGAGCAGAGCGGCCACATTACGCAGGTCTGCGTGCACCCCCACTACCGCCGCTGCGGCCTGGCCCGGACACTGCTCTCTGTGGCCGCGTATGCTTTCTTGCGGCAAGGAGTCAGCGAGATCTCTCTCACCGTCACTGAAGCCAATGCTCATGCCATCAACCTCTACCTGGCCGAGGGATACAGTCGCGTACACACCTTCGACGCCGCGGTTTGGCAGCGAAAAGGCAGGGCCTGAGGCGATTCTGGAAGTTGCGGAGGAGAAGGCAGGGAGCTGTCCCGCTTAGTTCAGCGCGCGCGGCCGGCGCGGCGGAGCGGGCTCTTCCCGTCCGTAATCCGAGACCCATTTGGGCGGGTCGGATTCGAGTGTTCCGTCCACCTTCACGTCGCGCTCCTTCGCCCAGCGGTAGCCCCACATGGGGCCATATTTTGTAACGACGGTTTCGGGCGCATGGTAAATCGGGTCCGACTCGGCCTCGGACAGCGTGACCCAGCGATATTGCTTTTTCTCGAAGACCGCCAGCAGGCCGTCAATGACATCTGCATTGAGCTGGTTGTCGTGAATCAGCATGATTTGTGGCGGCTCGTAGCCCAATACCTGCTTATTGAGTTTGCCGAAGTAATCGATCTGGGTGCTGGTGAAGGCTAGGTAGTTCGCACGCAGCCGCGCGGCCGAAGCCTCGTCGTGGTGCGCCAGCATCTGGACATAAGCGGCGTTGAACATCCAATCCGAGGTCTCGATGGTGCAGGGAGCAAGCCGGTATCCGTGCTGGGCCAGGAAGGTGGCCACTGCGTCGAGTTTTTCCTTCGTATCGCCCGCGTGGTTGAAGGGGAAGCGGAAGAAGGCCGGCTTGCGCCCCGCCGCCGCCATCAACGGAGCGAACGCGGTCTCGCCCCGGACGATCTGCTCCTCGAACTGCTCGATTGTGAGGTCGTTGAAGTCCAGATGCGCGTAACTGTGATTGCCCAGGTCGAGCCCATGCTGCGTCCACTGGCGCAAGATCTCCGTGCCGGAGGCAAGCCCCAGATCTTCCACGTGCTTTTGGACCACGAAGCCGGTGACGGGGACATGATGCCGGGCGAACCCGGCCAGCAATTTTTGGTTGGCTGCGGAGGCCTTGGCGTCCATGGGCGGCGTGGGGCGCGTGTCGTTGGCCACCACATACGGAAGATCGTCGACCGTCATGGCGACAGTGCGCGTTTGGGCGCGGAGGGTTGAAACCAGCGGGAGGAAAAGAACGGCACAGGCGAAGACCGGCAGCAGACGCATATGCGGGAAACCCCGATTTTTAAGCGATGATTTACCGCGCGATCAGAAACATCACCCAGCTCAGCACCATGGCCGACCCGACAAACAGCACAAAGCAGTAGACCCCGTAGCGAATCATGCGCCTCGGCGTATCTCGCTGGGTGATGCCGAAGACGATGGAGGCAAACAGGGCGAAGAGGACAACCGCCGCAAAGTGGGAAGGCCTGAACATTAGGATTTCCTCCCGGTGCGGAGATTGTGGGCGTCCACGGCGGCAATCACGTTCAGCAGCCCGGCCACCACAATAAAGCGCGTGCCGTAGTCGGCAGTGGTCACCTGCACCTGGTCCGCGCCCAGCCCCAGAACCCGGCTGAGGAAATAGAGCAGTCCGTTGCCGAGGTCGCCGGCCAGGCCGAGAATGTCGAGAATGTCGTGTGCTCCGCCGTAGAGCTTGCCCTGCATGGCGATGCCCATGACGAACATGCCCAGGATCGAAGCCGCCAACAGCGCTCCGCGTCCCCACTTGCGCAGCAGAAAATGCCCGGCTCCGGGCACCAGCCAACCGGCGATGAGGGGCAGATAGACAAACCCGCTTTGCGCCGCTATGTTCTTCTCTTCGGTCGTAGCCATTCCTTCTTGACTATATCGCACCGGAACCGGCAGCGGGATTGGGGTCGGAGTGAGTCGCGGGCCGGAATCCCTCTGCTCGGGGGATTTTTGTCGCAAAGAAGAGAACCTCCGCCTTTATGCCGGAGGATACTTATTTCCTGTTCCCTGTTTTTCTCAGATCCTCACCAGTTCCCGCTGGATCTTTCCCGTTACCCATGCCTTGCCCGGCGCGGTCAGCATGTCGATTTCGCTGCGGACGCCAAACTCCGGCAGATAGATTCCCGGCTCGACCGAGAAACAGGTATTCGCCAGCAGGCGGCGTATGTCGTGGGTTTCCAGGTTGTCCAGATGGGCGCCGGGGCCATGAATCTCCTGGGCGATGTTGTGGCCGGTGCGGTGGGTAAAGAACTCGCCGAATCCGGCCGTGTGGATCACGCTGCGGGCCGCGTCGTCGGCTTCATAGCCGCAGATCGGGGTTCCTTCCGCAAAGGCGCGTTCCACGGTGGAGATGGCGGCATCGCGCGCGTTGCGCACCGTCTCAAAGACCAGTTGCTCCCGCGGCGAGGGCTCGCGGCCTACTACCCCAGTCCAGGTGATGTCGTAGTAGACGCTGCTGGGCTTCTCGAGCCGCGCCCAGATGTCGATGAGTAGAAAGTCGCCTTCGGCGACCTGCGCGCAGTGCTCGGCGGTGGCCTCATAGTGCGAGTCGGA
>JAATFE010000157.1 GCA_015655365.1 Terriglobales bacterium | reverse complement strand
TTGTCGATTCTGGACCTGCTGCCGCCGGGGGTTTCAAAGGGGTGGGCGCTGGAACGGTTGGCGGCGCGGCTGGGTGTGGACCGCAAGGAAACCATGGCCATTGGAGACAACTGGAACGACGTCGATATGTTGGAGTGGGCCGGCCAGGGCGTGATGATGGGCAATGCGGCCGTGGAATTGCGCATCATGGCCAAGATGCGCGGCTGGAAACAGGCTCCGCACAACGACCGGGATGGGGTGGCAGTGGTGCTGGAAGCAGCCGTGGCCAAGGTTTCTGCTAAAGTATGACGGTAGCGCAAGCGGTTCAGTTATTTGACGGTTCAAAGCCTTCAGGTAGCAAAGATGTTTTTGCTTTGATGTTGCGCAAGCTTCGCGATGTCGCTTGGTGAATTAATGAAATTGGGGGTTCTGACCCCAGAGGTGATTTTGGGCCGATTGCTCTCAATGCGGATTCTGACCGCAGGCTGCTCCATGCTGCTGACCTTGGCTGCGCCTGCATGGGCGGCCGAAAGCGTCACCCTGAGCAATGGCTTCGACGTGCAATGCCACCACCATGCCGAGGTCCAGGGGCGCGTCCGGCTCTTTCTCAGTCCCGGCGAGGACAACTACCTCGAGGTCAACCCGGAAGACGTAACCTCAGTCGAGCAGGTTCCCGATCCGCCGCCACCACCGGCATCTACGGCCAAGGCAAGTCCAGACACCAAACTCTCCCCGACAGACCTCGGCGAGATGCTGGCCAATGCCGGGAAGGTGCACAACCTGGATGTGGATCTGCTGGCCAGCGTGGTCAAGGCAGAAAGCGGAGGCAACGCCCGTGCCGTGAGCCGTACCGGCGCTCGCGGACTGATGCAGTTGATGCCCTCGACGGCAGCCGGATTGGGCGTCTCCGACAGCTTTGAACCCCGCCAAAATGTTCGCGGGGGCTCGGCTTACCTGGATGCACTGTTGACCCGCTACAACGACAACATCGCCCTGGCCCTGGCTGCCTACAACGCCGGACCGGCGGCCGTGGACAAATATCACGGCATTCCCCCTTACCACGAGACCAGGGCTTATGTGGCGCGCGTGATCCACGAGTTCAACCGGCGCGTGCTGGCCCGCCAAACCGTGGCTTCCGCAAAGCCCCTCCCGCACTAGGTCTTTGACCAATTGATTTTGTACCTTGGGTCCGTGCTCTCCCTGGTCTCAGAAGCGAGACCTGGGGCACCCATTTTTCTGGGCTTGATTACGAAATCACGAGGACACGGTACTAGAAAATGACAGACGTTCTCCTCGCATTCACAGGTGAGACCATAGAATTAAGATTTATCGATACGCGCGAAACGGAGAACTCTTGAACAAGAAGCAATTGGTCCTGGGCCTATTGGCGCTGGTGGCGCTGGCAGCCCTCGTGGTGTGGGGACGCGACAAGATTCACTTTGATTTTGCGGATTTTCGTTCTCAATTGGCGCTGGCCAACTGGTGGAAGATTGCCATCGGCGCCGGCTGCATCTATTTGGCCTACGCTTTCCGTGCCGCGCGCTGGGCTCTGCTGCTGCGGCACAACAAGAAGGTCGGGCTTTTCTCGCTGATGGGAACGCAGGTGATCGGCTTTACCGCCGTGGCGCTGATCGGCCGCATCGCGGACCCGGTGCGTCCTTACCTGGTCTCCAAGAAGACCGGCCTGCCGCTCAGCAACCAGTTTGCGGTCTACATTGTGGAGCGGCTCTTCGACGCCGGCGCCATGGCGCTGATCTTTTGCCTGGCCATCCTGCTGGCTCCGCCTGGAGCAATGCCTCATCCCGAACTGGTCAGGAAGACCGCCTACTGGGGGCTTCTCCTCACTGTCCTGGGAGCGCTTTTTCTGGTTGCCGTGCGCCTGGCTGGCGGGATGGTCGCCACGTTTCTCGAAGATTCTTTCGGAATCGTCTCAAAGAAACTCGGCCACGCGATCGGGAGTAAAGTTCGCACCTTCCGCACCGGACTGGACACCATGCATTCGTTCTCGGACTTCGCCGCCGTTGTATCCCTGTCTCTGGGCATGTGGGTGCTGATTTCCCTGGCCTATCTGGAGACCACACAGGCCTTTGTCGCCAGCCCCGAGTTGGCGTCGATGACTCCAGCCAAGTGCGTGTTGCTGATGGTCGTCAGCGGCGGAGCCAGCATCTTCCAACTGCCCGTACTGGGCTGGTTTACACAGATCGGCTTTGTGACCGCGGCCCTGTCAAAATTCTTTGGTGTGGCCTGGGAGCCAGCGACAGCCTGCGCCGCCACGCTGCTAGTGGTCACCTTCCTGGGCATCATACCGGTGGGCCTGATCTGGGCCCAATTCGAGCACGTGAGCCTGCGCAAGATCACCGTGGAGAGCGAGAGCGCAAGCGAGGAACTGCCGGAAGTGTTACCCGCCGAATAAGCGTGAAGTCTTGATCGCAGCCGGATCTTAACGGTTAGCGTTAAGATCCGGCTGCGATCAAGAGCTTCGCGGATGCGGATACTGAGACGTTATGGAAAAGATCCCTTTCGCATACTCGATTCATCCCGGCGACATTCTCAAGACGGAATTCATGGGCCGCTGGGACTATCGAGTTACCGACTAGCAAAGGAACTACACGTCTCCGCGCCCCGGGTAAACGATCTGGTGCGCGGCAAACGGTCGATCACAGCAGATACAGCGATGCGCCTCAGCGCCTATTTCGGGAACTCCGCTCAGTTCTGGCTTGGGCTGCAAATGGACCGCGATCTTTGGGTTGCCGCAAGGAATAAATCCCTTGCCAAGATCAAGCCAAGGGCACAGGCGGCGTAACACCCCCATCCGCGCCCAACGCCGGCTTTGAGTAGCGGATCGTATCCGGTCCCACCGCGCCGCCTGTGAGCAACATGCTCATGGCCTGCTCCATGGTCAGGTCTGTCTCGGTAATCCAATCCAGGGGAAGCACTTGCAGAAACGCCGAGGTCGGGTTGATGGCGTTGGGCAACAGAACGGCCCCGAGCGCCTCCCCGGTGGTCGAATCGTTCATGGTGCGAGTAAGAAACCCAATGCTCTTCTGCCCTGCAATGGGAAAGTCGATCAACACCACCCGCTGGCTGGTATCCTTCTTGGCCATCATCGTGTCCAACAGTTGGCGCACCGAGGTGTAGACTTTGGCCACAAAAGGCAGCCGCTCCAACGCCGCCTCAAAGAGGTCGAAGGCCTGGCGGCCAATCACAAGAGAAGTGACCCGGCCCACGACGTAAAGCACCACCAAGGTAAGCAAGACGGCGAGAACCGATTGCAGCCAGGGATGACTGAGCCAGGCCTGAGGGAAATCCTCGGCAAACAACTGGACAACGGGCAAGCCGGCCTTGGCCAGGGAACCGAGCAGGAAGCTGAAAATCAAGTAAGTGACAAACAGAGGCCCAATCGTGATGATTCCGGCTAGAATATTGCGTTGCAGGCTGCGCAAGGTATGAACAAAGACTGGTTTCACACGCACTTCTCCTGTTCATCAGGATACGCGGCGAATAGCAGAAACGCGGTTCAGCGACTAGAGGATTGGCTTGAAGAGCTTACCCCCAGAATTGCCCTCGACGGGAAAGTTCTTACCCTTGCGAAAATCCCTTATATAGTGAAGAAAGAAGGATATCCATGACCGATCCAGAGGGTTTTGGCTTGAGCAATCCGGACTTTGGGGCACGTGAAGCAGACGAACCGCATCCGCACGCCGCGGGCGCTCCGCTGCCGGTTGGAAGTGAGCCCCAGGGCGATGGACGCCGCACGGCGGCTGTCCCGCCACCAGGACGAGCTCTGGCCAACTCTTCGGCGTCGGAGCCTCCCATGGACCTGTCTTCCGCCCTGCAGCGCGCCTTCGGTGCTTTGCGCTCTACCCTGCCCTTCGTACAACGCCTTTTGCCTCTGCTGGACGGAAACGTCGCGACAGCGGTCTCCAGCCTTCTTACTCCCCATCCTCCAGTTCCCCCTCCTGCCCCGCCGGTCGACCTGGAGCCGATTGAGAACAGCCTGATAGAGCTTCACGCCCAGCATCGCGATCTCCGCAATCAGATCGTGGACCAGAACTCTTCGATCAAGAGGGTTGAAGACCAGTTGGAGATGGTGCGCGAGGCAACGGACCGCAATACGCTCGAGCAGCAAGAGCTGCTGGAAGACCTGCGGGCTGTTGGCAACAAGGTCAACATGTTTGCGCTGTTTGCGCTGGGCTTGCTGGTCGTATCCGTCATCCTGAATGTCGTGCTCTATCTCCACATTCAGCGCGTCCTGCCGTAAAAGCCTTAAAGATTTGGGACAAATCGATCCAGAATCACGCACCTTCTCGATGCGAGGACCGGTCACGTCCGGAATCCTCAAAACCGCTGGTTTTTATGTTCTATATCGACCAAATTGCAGACATTACAGTGATTAAATAGTAAATTACATTTCACAGCATCAATGTTTATGTTGGCGATACGAATGTCTATTTTGAGATGAAGGTGACCTTTTGCGAAGTTAGGTTCAGGAATTGGTTGCCAGTCGTATTTTCAGAGGGCTACTATTCGGCTTAGTTCAATCAGTTTTCAGTTGTACGGACTCGGCTTCATGTCCACTATGCAGTTGTTCTCAAGTTCACAGAGTTTCACCAACGAGCGGCGCTAACCAGCGCACGCGCACGGAGAGTCTCGTTATGGCATGGTATGCCTACTGCATCGGTGAAAAGCAATCCTTTCCTGAAATCGCCCGCCACCGCAAACCAGTTCCCATGGAATCAGTTTTAGGAGTGAGCGGTAATCAGGTTTTTCTTTATCCTGCCAGTGACCTTGCTATTGTCGTCAGCGAACATAACCCAGCAGAGGCCTTGAGCCAAAAATCCGGCGTAGATCATGCCCGGGTCATTGCGGAATGCTTTCAACATTCGACGGTTCTCCCATTCCGTTTTGGGACCGTCTTCAACGATGACGAGAGCCTACGCAAATCCATCCGTTCCAACCAGCGCCAGTTTCTCAGCAACATCGACAAACTACGCGGTAAGACCGAGATGCACCTGAAGATCGTGGTTGACGACTGCTGCGTCCGCGCGATTGAACGGCGCCTGCCCGCAGAGAATGCGGGCAGGGAGTATCTGACCAACCTGCGTGAAAATGCCTCCCGCCAGCGGGAGCGTCAAACACGCGCCCGCGCCGTCAGCTTCCAGATGCACCGGCTGTTTATGCCGCTCGACGAGGAAGTCAGTTGCCGGCTCACCGAAAGCGGCAAGATGGTTCTGGATATTGCCCACCTGATCGACCGCAAATGCGTGGAGCGGTACCAGAACAAATTCGTCACTACGAGCGCTTCCATGCGCGAGTGCCAGATGCAGATCAGCGGCCCCTGGCCGCCCTACCACTTTGTCCACAAGCTCACGCGTGCGGCTCATCCCCAGGCGCAGCCTGCGGAGGCTGTGGTGCCCGAGACGGTCCTTTCCGTTGTCCCTCCGATTGCCGAGGTCAACGTTCTGGAACCGGCTTCGGCCTTGGCTTGAGACAAATCCAACCAGCATCAACAGCAGAGCCCCGGCCGTGGCCGGGGCTCTGCTGTTGATGCTGCCTTCCAAATCTCAATCTCTTAGGGTATGTTGGCGGTCTTGCGCCGGGTCAGCACAAAGGACTTGCGGCGATCCTTGGAGGCATGGTCAATCTGCTTCCAGAAGCCCACGAAGTAGTCGATGGCGGAAATGCTGGAGACCAGCACCGCGAAGTAGATAGCGGCAATGGCGATCCAGCGCACCGGCACAATCAGCACGCCAAACTGCCATTGATCCCACTGGTGGGCCAGGATCGCAGAGACTACGGCGACGATCTGGATGACTGTCTTGAGCTTGCCCAAGTCGCTGGCCTGGATGGTAAAGCCTTCTGTGGAAGCGATCGAGCGCAGACCGGAGATGAGGAATTCGCGGGCGATGATGACCACGACGATCCACACCTTGACCACCTGCGGGTTGTAGCCCACCAAGGCGATCAGAGCACCGGTTACCATGATCTTGTCGGCGATCGGATCGAGCAGCATCCCCATAGTGGTGATCTGCTTGCGCTTGCGCGCCAGATAGCCGTCGAGGCCGTCGGTAATCGAAGCGAGGACAAACAGCACCGACGCCGCAATCTCCTGCTCGCCGTGCCCTTGCCAAGGGAAATGCGGCGTGAGAATCCACAGCAGCACCGGGATCATGACGATCCGGCTCATCGTGATGGAGTTGGGCAGGTTCATGTGGAGTGCGCATGGCCAAAAGAAAAGCGTTTTGGCTTTCTTTCATTATTGCACTGGCAAACGAGGCAACGTCTTGGCGCGCCAAGCTCGCAAACAACAGCGGGATGGGCCGAATGCCCACCCCGCTGTTGTTTGTTCAACTGATGCAACGCCCAAGCCGGCGCTCTATGCGTAGATACCACGCTGCTTGATGGTGAAGGCCACGCGATCGATGGCCAGCATGTAGGCCGCGATGCGGTTGTTCACATTGTGAGCCTCGGAGTAGCGGACCACATCTTCGAAGCTGTCGCGCAGGATGGTTTCGAGCTGGTCGTTGACGATGGCTTCCTTCCAGAAATAGCCCTGGCGATCTTGCACCCACTCGAAGTAGCTGGCCGTGACACCGCCGGCGTTGGCCAGGATGTCGGGAACCACAAAGATCCGCTTTTCCGCCAGGATTTCGTCGGCCACGGCAGTGGTGGGACCGTTGGCTCCCTCCACGACGATGCGCGCCTTGATCTTGTCTGCATTGCGGCTGGTGATGACGTTCTCAGTGGCCGCGGGAATGAGAATGTCGCAGTCGGAAACGATCAGTTCTTCGCTGGGCGTTGCCTCGGCTCCGTTGAAACCCAAGGTGGTGCCGTTGCGCTGCTTGTAGGCAATCAACTGGTGAATGTCGATGCCGTTGGGGTTCGACAGGCCGCCATCCTTCTCAGAGATGCCAACGATCTTGTAGCCCTGCTCCATCATGAGGCGGGCGGCATTGGAACCAACATTGCCAAATCCCTGAATCACAACCCGGCAGCCCTCGATGGGCATATTGAGGTAGCGCAGACTCTCGCCGCAGACCACCTCCACGCCACGGCCAGTGGCCTCCAGACGTCCACGCGAACCGCCGATGTTGAGCGGCTTGCCTGTAACGACGCTGGTTACGGTGTGGCCCATGTGCATCGAGTAGGTGTCCATGATCCAGGCCATGGTCTGCTCGTTGGTATTCACGTCGGGCGCAGGAACGTCCTTTTCCGGTCCGATGAAATCGATAATTTCCGAGGTATAACGGCGGGTCATACGCTCCAACTCGCCCTTGCTCATGGTTGTCGGATCACAGATCACGCCGCCCTTGGCACCGCCGAAGGGGATGTTGACTACCGCGCACTTCCAGGTCATCCAACTGGCCAGTGCGCGCACCTCATCCAGGTTCACATCCGGCGAAAAGCGGATTCCGCCCTTGGCCGGGCCGCGCGCGATCGAGTGTTGCACCCGGAAGCCGGTGAACATCTCGATACGGCCGTCGTCCATGCTGACGGGAAAATGCACAATGATTTCGCGTGCCGGGGAACTGAGTACCTTCCACAGGCCTGGGTCTAGATTTAGCTTGCGCGCCGCAAATTCAAACCGGGCGCTCTGTGCTTCCCAGGGGTTGATCTCTTGGTCCAAAGTAACTGCCGGGTTCACCGTTGACATAAATTTCTCCAATTCCGAATTGCTTGCCGCCGAGGCTGCTGCAGCCTGCCTGCCGGTTCAGTGTGTGGATTTTATCCCACATGCCCAAACCCCAGTGAGTTTAGGCCCGCCAGCAAGCCCCGTCAAGCCGCCTGGGAACCCCCTTCCCGGATTCACCGCCCCTTCAGTATCGGCCTTTGGCGGGGATCGTGACGAGAATTGTTCCGTAAGACAAATGGATACAATCGCCGCTCCGGCAAACTGCCGGTGAGGCTTGAGCTTCCGGCGCAATTACACTTGTGTTTGTGAAAACCTCTGCGCATCCCATCCAGCCCAGCCGCAAAGAGTTCCTGGCGCTCGCCAAGGAGCATACCCTTGTCCCCGTCTGCCGCACGTTGATGGCCGACCTTGAAACGCCGGTTTCGGCTTTCCTGCGCGCGGCCTGGTCGGAGCGGGAGTGTGTGCTTCTGGAGTCGGTGGAGGGCGGCGAGCAGGTGGGCCGCTACACATTTATCGGACTCACGCCCTTCAAGCGCATCGTAGCCCGTGGACGCGAGATCACCATTACCGAGGGCAAACGGGTCGTCGAAATCGAGGACGACATCTTTGCGGTG
>JAATFE010000123.1 GCA_015655365.1 Terriglobales bacterium | reverse complement strand
TAGCGTATTCTTTCCGGCTCCCACAGCCCTCCGTTTGCAGCCGGTGGGATTCGCTATTTCTGCACGTGCCTCCACCCCCTTGCGTAGAGGTGAGTCAACATCGTCCTTCCCCCAAGGAGCCATTTTTTGCCGAACTTCACCGTCGTCGACTGCCTGATCGTGCTGCTCTATCTCGCTTTTGTGCTGGGCATCGGCATTGCTCTCAAGCCCCGCACGAAGACCGGCAAGGACTTTCTCCAAGCCGGGCGCTCCCTGCCCGCCTGGATCTGCGGCTTGGCCTTCATCGGAGCCAGCGTGGGCGCGCAAGAGGTGATCGGCATGGGCGCGGCGTGCGCACGCTACGGCTTCGAGGCGGTTCACTTTTACCTGCTCGGCGCCATTCCCGCCATGCTCTTTCTGGGCGTCTTCATGATGCCCCTCTACTACGGCTCCAAGGCCCGCTCGGTGCCCGAGTTCCTCCGCCTGCGCTTCGACGAGAAAACCCGCGTGGCCAACGCCTGCCTCTTTGCGGCGATGGCGATCTTCAGCTCCGGCCTCTCCATGTACATCGCTGCCCGCATCCTGCAAGCGCTCCATCTCTTTGACCGCCTCTTCTTTGCGCTGAGCTGGACGCCGCATGGGGCTTTCCTCTTCTTCGTCGTGCTCTTTGCGGCCATTGTGCTGGTCTACGTGTTTCTGGGCGGGCTCCGCGGAGCCATCTATAACCAGGTGCTGCAATTTTTCCTGCTTGTTGCCGGATTCCTGCCCATGGTCTTGCTGGGCTTGCGCCGCCTGGGCGGTTGGAGCGGCCTCAAAGCTGCGGTGCCTGCCGCCTATCTGCATCCGTGGCAAGGCGTGGCCCATGCCGGCGCGAACCCCATGGGTGTTGAGATCGTTGGTCTCGGCATGGGCCTCGCCTTCGTGCTTGCCGCCGCCTTCTGGTGCACCGACATGCGCGTCATCCAGAGCGCGCTGGCCGCCAAAGACATGCAGTCGGCGCGCCGCGCGCCCTTGCTCGCCGCCATCCCCAAAATGCTCTTGCCTTTCCTGGTGATTCTGCCGGGCCTCGTCGCCATCGGAATGCCCACCCCGCACTCCACCACCGAGGAGCGCATCGAGGGTGGCGCCATCCTGCGCACCACCACCGTGGTGCGGCCCGAGGTGGAAGCGGGCAACGGACTGGTTCCGGCCAAGGTCGATCCCGCGACCGGCAGGCCCATGATCGCCGCCAGTGGCCAGCCCGTGCTGGACTACGACATGGCCACCCCCAACATGCTGCTGCATTTTCTGCCCACGGGCCTTTTGGGCCTGGGATTGACTGCTCTGCTGGCCAGCTTCATGAGCGGCATGGCCGCCAGCGTGACGGCCTTCAACACCGTCTTTACTGTCGATCTTTATCAGGCTCACCTGCACAAGGGGGCCAGCGACGAGCACTACCTGAAAGTCGGCCGATGGGCCACGGTCGGCGGCATTCTGCTCTCCATCGGCGCGGCCTGCGCGGCCTTCCAGTTCAACAGCATTCTGGACGCGTTCCAACTGATCTTTGCGGTGGTGATGGCCCCGCTGGTGGCCGCTGTCTTGCTGGGCATGTTCTGGAAGCGTGCCACCGGCCACGGCGCTTTTGCCGGGCTGCTCGCAGGCTCCGCCGCCGCCCTGTTGCACCACGGGCTCACGTTGCCCATCGCGGCGTACCCCGGCCTGCACGGCGGCTGGATCGCGGTGCTGCACAGCTACCCCAGCGACCTCGAACAGAACTTCTGGACGGCGATCTTCGCCTTTGCCGCCAGCGTGATCGTCGTGGTTGCCGTGAGCTATGCAACCAGGCCGCGCCCCGATGCGGAGTTGGTCGGCCTGGTCCACTCGCTCACCCCGCAGCGGGCGAACAAACTGTGGTGGAAGCGCCCCGAAGCGCTGGCTGCCGCGATTCTGTTCGTCGCGATTGCCCTGAATCTGTTTCTGATCTGAGGAGAGGGAAACCCAATGAATTTCGACCTGCGCACGCCCATCGGATGGATGTTCACGCTGACCGGCCTGATCCTCAGCCTCTTCGGCTGGTCCGTCAAAGACGACGCCTCTTTCCTGGCCAGGACGCAGGGCATCAACGTCAATCTCTACTACGGTCTGGCGCTGCTGGCCTTCGGTCTGCTGCTGATGCTATTCGGGAAACGGGGACAGAAGCAGATGGAGACGGATCTGGCCGCGCATACCAAAGGGAAAAAGACGGCGAGTTAACAAGTCAGCAAGTTAACGCAATGCCGACCCGAGTTTCGGAGGGACAAAAATCGCTCCCGTCATTCTCGGCAGCAGTCCGCCGACTTGCTAACTCGCTGACTTGCTGACTTGCTGACTCGCTATCCTTACTCCGCCCTCACCCCAAACCGCATCGTCCGGTAATCGAACGTATACGCCTTCAACTGGTCCAGCGCGTCCACGCCCAGCACGCCATACACATCGTCCAGCGCGGCCAAACCCAGCGGCTGCGTCAGCACCTGCACATAGTGCACGCTGACCGTGGCCGGCCCCACATCCAGCGGTACGGTCTCCGCAATGTAAGCCGGTTGCGGAGCCAGCGCCTGCATGCCGGGCAGCGAAAACAGCTCCATCTTCTGGCCGTTGAATTCGCTGCTGTGCTCGTCGTAATACCGCGCCGTGAGATAGGTCTGCTGGCCGCCCGCGTCCACGGCAAACATGCGCTCTTTTTTGGCGTCGCCCAGGGCCACAATCACCTGGTCGCCGTCGAGAAAAAACCGCGCTCCGTTGGTCAGCCGGTCGTCTTTCGCGGGCGGCTCAATCTGCTTCTCGGGCCGCACCTGGACGGTGGCGTCGGCGGTGATAGTCAAGCTGCCCAGGGCCGAAAGCGCCGGGTAGCCCAGCACGCCCTCCACCTGATAATGCGACCGCGGAAAGTAGTAGTCGGCGTCCTCGTAAACAAAGGCCGTCATCGCGCGCAGGGTCAGGCGGCCGCCGATGGTGAAACGGGGAACGATCGTCACATGCACCTGGATCGGCCGCCCGGTCAGGGTGTGGATGGTTGCGGTCTCCTCCGATACCTTGAGCCCCGCCTCCTTGGCCAGCGAGCGCGAGATCAGGTTGAAGGGCGCGGTGGGGTCCAGCATCCAGGTATGCGGCCGCGCATCCACAAAAACCGGAATGTCGGTCAGTCCCAGCGGGTTCTTGCTCACCTGCAGCACAAACGGGTCGCACGGCTCCACGGTCATCGGCGGATTGGCCTGGGCCAGCGGCAGCATCTTGAGCGGCATTTCGATCTCGTCGCGCTCGTCGGCGCTGAGCTGCGCGCCGAGCCGGCTGTCGAGCGCCTGGTAGGCCTTGGCGGCCTTCGCAAAGTCGTCCACGCGCAGATAGTCCTCGGCCAGCGCCTTGCGCAGCAGTTTTTCCTGGCCGGCATTTCCGCTGGCAGCAACCTTTTCCACGAGCGGTTCCAGCAACTGAATGGATGTCTTGGGGTCGTTGTTGCGATTGGCGAGAATGCCGCGGTAAAACTGCGCCTCTTCCGGCGGCAACTGGTCCAACTGGGCCTCGACGCGCAGGAATTGGTGGTCGGCCAGCAGGTTTTGCAGCCGGGCCTCGGCGTCCAGGCCGCTCGCGATGCCGGTGTGCACCTGTTCGCCCTGCTCCGGCTGCGGCTGCGGCGGGGCCTGCTGCGCCAACAAGGGTGTCCCGGCCAGCACCAACAGCATCGCAGCGCAACCCGCACGGCGACCGATTCGTGTCCCTTTGCCCAAGCCGTTCATTCTCAGTACGAAGTTAACAGATTGGGGTGGCGCGGAACCGCCCCCGTGCGCCAAACTCTTTAGACACCCTTAACGGTCCGACCAGTACACTTGAAGGTAGATATGGCGCGAAGAACCATCGAACAGTACGAGATCACCCGCAAGCTCGGTGCCGGGGGCGCTGGTATCGTTTACCTGGCCAACGATACCCTGCTGCAACGCCCGGTGGTCCTCAAGATTTTGCGCTCCGGCTTGCTCTCGGCTGAGCAGATGCGCTCCACCGTGCTCCGCGAGGCGCGGCTGGCCTCGGCCATCGAGCACCCCAACGTCTGCGGCATCTACGAAGTGGGCGAAACCGGCGACGAGGGCTTCATCGTCATGCAGTACGTCCCCGGCCAGTCGCTCGACCAGTTGATTGCCCGCGGCCCGGCCAACCCGCAACTGGTGCTCTCTGTGGGCATTCAGATTGCCGACGGTTTGCAGGCAGCGCACACGCTGGGCATCTTCCATCGCGACCTGAAGCCGCAAAACGTCATGCTGACCGACGGCGGCCTGGTTAAGATTCTGGACTTCGGCCTGGCGCGGCGGCTCACGCCCGAGGACGCCAGCTTCGATCCCTCTAAGCCCAACTTGGCCAAGGACGCCTCCATGGCCGCCACCTACACCGCCCGCGGCGGCACCATCCGCTACATGGCGCCGGAGCAGTTCGTTACCGGCCAGTCCAGCGTGCAGTCCGACATTTGGGCGCTCGGCGTCATCCTCTACGAGCTGGCCAGCGGCCGCCATCCCTTTTCCCGGCCCGATGCCGAAGACTTTCAGGCCATCCGCGCCATCCAGTTCTCCGACCCGCCC
>JAATFE010000310.1 GCA_015655365.1 Terriglobales bacterium | reverse complement strand
CTCGATGGTCTTCTGCACGGAGCCTTCGCCGAAGGTGCGTTCGCCCACCACGTCGCCGCGCTTGGCGTCGGCAATGGCGGCGGCGGCCAGTTCAGCTCCGCCATAGGTGCCGCGGTTGACGAGAACTGCGAGCGGCGCATCGGTGAGGACTTTGGCCGGGTCGGCGGCGAATGTCTGGCGGGGGAATTTCTGGCCTTCCAATGTGGCCAGGGTGCCTTGTTTGACGAAGAAGTTGGCCAGACGGAGGCCGTCCTGGGGTTCGCCGCCTGTGCAGTCGCGCAGGTCGAGGAGCACCTTGCGGCCTTTGGCCAAAGCCTTGAGCTTGGTGGCAATTTCGTCCACGCGGGCCGAGGTCAGGTCGCCGGGCTTGAGGTAGAGGATAGAGGCGTTCTCGTACTGCTGCTCGCTCATAGTGGCAGGGGCAGCGATAGTACGGGTGAAGGTGAGCTTGTCGGGATCGGATTTGCGGGGACGCACGACGGAGAGCGTGACCGTGGTTTCCGGCTTGCCGTCGAGCATAAGCCGTATGACGGCCAGGGAGAGCTCGCGGGTGGACTGTTCGCCAATGGATTCAATCACATCGCCGTCGCTAAGGTGTTGCTTGTCAGCAGGAGAGCCAGGCACGACGCTCACGACAGTGGCGTAGCCGTAGCGCTTGGAGACCATGATGCCGATCTGTGCGATGCCCGTGGTGGGGCGGTCCTTGTAGATTTTGTATTCGGTCGGGGTGAGGTAGCTGGAGTCCGAATCCAACGATTCGAGCAGGCCGTGCAAAGCGCCGGTGGTCACGTCGTTGATGCTGGGCTCGGTGACATAGTCGGACTGGACCTTTTTGAGGGCCTCGGCATAGACGCGCATCTGGCGGTAGGCGCCATCCTGCTCGCCGCCGGCGTGAACGCCGAACAGCCCGAACTCGCCCAGGACAAAGCCGAGGCCAAGGGCGGCAAAGATTGCCGTGGAAAGCACGAAGACAAAGCGTTGGAAGAATCGAGACACACACACCACCGGGGCAGCCTTGAGGGGAAATAGACCGCTCACTCTATAGACGCGATTGTAGCGCAAGGGGTGCGGAAGTGGGGAAAAACAGGGAACAGGGAGTAGGGAATAGAGAGTAGGGAGTAGAAAGGCGGCGGAGGTGGCAGGACAGCAAGTCAGCGTGCGGCGGGGGCGGTGAGGCTGCCGGGCTTTGGAATGCTGTGGAATAGCATGGAAACAATGAGATAGGGAGAGCGCGGCGGGGTGAGGGTGTCCGATGCGCGATCTTGAGGCGAAAGGGAAAGTCATGCGAAAGTTCTGTTGCTGGTTGATTGGGATGATTCTGGGTGCGGGTGCTGCTGCGGGGGGCGCTCAACAGCCCTCGCACCACTGGGCCATCGTTTTGCACGGCGGGGCGGGGGTGATTGAGCGCGCCACCATGGACCCCAAGACCGAGGCAGCCTATCGCGCTTCGCTGGCCCAGGCTACAGAGGCGGGCGCCAAGGTGCTGGACCAGGGCGGTTCGTCGCTGGACGCCATCGAGGCCGCGATTCACATTCTCGAGGACGATCCGCTGTTCAACGCCGGGCGGGGCGCGGTGTTTACCGCCGAGGGCAAGAACGAACTGGACGCGGCCATCATGGACGGTTTGAACTTGAAGGCGGGAGCGGTGGCAGGGGTTACGCGCACCCGCCACCCGATCAGCCTGGCACGGGCGGTGATGGAGAAGTCGCCGCACGTAATGCTGATGGGGCCGGGCACCGATGCCTTCGCCGCGCAGAGCGGCCTGGAGCAAGTAGACCCGAGTTTCTTTTTTACCGAGCGGCGCTGGCAGTCGCTGGTGAGGCAATTGAAGAAGGAAGGGCGGCCGATTCCGGAACGGCCGGCCGGCGCGCCCGCTCCGCCGGTTGCGCCGTTGGCGGAGATTGAAGCGCCCAACGCGCACAAGTTCGGCACCGTGGGGGTGGTGGCGCTGGATCGCAAGGGGAATATTGCCGCGGGGACTTCGACGGGAGGGACACAAGGAAAGCGCTGGGGGCGCGTGGGCGACTCGCCGATTATCGGGGCGGGGACGTACGCTTCGAACCAGTCCTGCGCGGTTTCCGCGACCGGTGCGGGCGAGTACTTTATCCGGCTCACGGTGGCCCGCGAGGTTTGCGCGCTGGTGCAGTACAAGGGGATAACGTTGCAGCAGGCTGCCGACCAGGTGATCCACAAGGAGTTGGAGGGATTGCACGGGGACGGAGGGCTGATTGCGATTACGCCGGATGGGCAGTTGGCCTGGAGCTTCAATACGCCGGGGATGTACCGGGCGCGGCAGGCGGAGGGCGGGAGATTGCAGATTGGGATCTATAACGACGAGCCGTAAACGGATGGGCGGGAATGCGGCTGGTTGGGAGACGTGGTTTCCCAGGTCCCAAAAGCGGGACCTGGGGCACCCAGCGATTGTGCGGGTTTACGTACGGAACATTGCTTAGCGGATGGTCTCGAACCGTTCCCAGGGGGCGTTGCAGACGGGGCAGCGCTCGTGCTCGTCGGGCGTTTCCGAGGTGTAGCCGCAGACAGGGCAGACGAAGAAGTCGCGGGCTGTGCCGATCCAGGAGTCCTTCTTGCCAGCTTCGCAGAGGGCGACAGCTTCGCCGTAGAGGCGGGCGTGGGTCTTTTCGGCTTCCAGGGCAAAGGTGAAGGTGCGGATGGCGGAGGTGTTCTTGCGCTCCGTGGCCTCTGCCAGGAAGCCGGGGTACATGGTGTCGATCTCGTACCGCTCGCCACCCAGCGCGGTCTTGAGGTTCTCCAGGGAGGTCTTTACTTCGACGGGATGGATCTCGCAGGTTGCTTCGCCACCCAACTGCTTGATGACGCGGGCGTGATTGGCGGCATGGATTTGCTCGGCGCGGGCGGCGGCCCGAAAGAGGCTGGCGGCTCCGTGCAGGCCGTCGGCGTCGGCCTTGACGGCAAAAGCCGTGTACTTGGCGTTGGCGTTCGACTCGCCCTCAAAAGCGGCTAAAAGATTTTGGACGGTAACAGTATTTTCTGCGGCAATTCCTGACATGATTTTTCTCCCAGACTACGTCCAAAGCGTAAGGTGGCTGGAGCGGTTGTGCTGTGATGCAGATTACATGGGGTTGAGGCGCGCAGAACCCGCAATAGAATGACGCTATGCCAGAAGTGTTTCGTGAACGGGGCTTCAGGTTCTTCTTCTATTCAAACGAGGGATCACCGCGCGAGCCACTACATATCCATGTTGAGAAAGACAACGTTGAAGCGAAATTTTGGCCGAAACCGGAGATTCGCGTGGCCTACAATGATGGCTACGATGCCCGAACCCTTCGCGAGTTGGTGGCGATTGTCGAGAGTCATCAAGACCGGATCGAGAGGGCATGGAATGAGTATTTCGGTTAGTGCAACGAAGGTCCGTTTCGATCCGGACAGTATGTGGGTCGATTTGAGCGACGGCCGCACCATTGGCGTGCCGCTGGCATGGTTTCCGCGTTTGCTGCATGGCACTGCTGAGCAGCGCGAGCAGGTGAGAATCAGCAGCCGCGGTTTGCATTGGGAGTCCCTGGACGAGGACGTGTCCATCGCGGGCCTTCTTGCCGGGCTGGGCGACCAAAGCGCAAGCAGCAATACCTTTGCGGCATAGGGCGCAAGGACAGAAGACTACTGTACGCAAAAAGGCCATCCCCGCGGGGATGGCCTTTTTGCGCTTCTGAGATGGCGGCTACTGAGCGCCGTTGCGGGCCATGGCTTTCTGGGTGAGGACCTTGTGGACGTTGTCTTCCAGGGCCTGGGCTTCCGGGAGGAAGGTGACGGCCTTCTGGATCATCGGGTCCCAGTCGGCCAGGGTGCGCAGACCTTGCAATTGGCCGAACTGGATGGTGAAGATTTTCTCCTTGATGCGGGCCTTGAGCCAATCGCTTACGCCGTTCAGGTCCTCGTTGGTCCAGGGGATGTTCTGGCTGGTGAGGTAGGCTTTGAACTCGGTGAGTACCGGCTCGTCGACCTGGAAGTTCTGGTCGACGGTGCGGTTGGCCAGATAGTGTGGAGCGAAGTGGAAGAAGACATCCTTGGCCAGAAGGGAGTCTTCGAAGTGGTTGCTCTTGGGGCTTTCGATCTTTTCGTCGGGGGTGATGCCGCCGCCGCCGTAGACGGTACGGCCCGCGTCGGTGAACTTGACTTCGCGGTTGGTGGTGTCGGCGGGCTGGGCGCCGGCGTGGTTGTAGTAGTAGTCGTAGAGCGAAACGCCGGAGTAGTTGCGCTGGATGAGGCGGCCCGAGGGTGTGTAGTAGTGATAGGTGGTCAGCGCCAGACCGGTGTTCTCGCTGAGGTTATAGACGGTCTGCACGAGGCCCTTGCCGAAGGTGGTTTCGCCGACGATCAGGGCGCGGTCGTGATCCTGCAATGCGCCGGAGACGATTTCCGCAGCGGAGGCCGTGTTGCGGTTGACCAACACCACGATGGGGAAGGTTTTGCCGCCGTTGCCGTGGTTGGCGGTGTAGACCTGATCGGGATAGGCGCGTCCGCGCTGAGAGACGATGTTCTGGCCCTTGGCGAGCAGGTGGTCGCAGATGTCGACGGCCTGGCTGAGCAAGCCGCCTGGGTTGCCGCGCAGGTCGAGGACCAGACCTTTGAGGTTGCTGAAGCTGTCGACAGCCTCAATCACTTCCTGGGCTGTGGTTTCCTGGAACTGGGAGAGATGGATGTAGCCGATGCCGGGGCGCATCTCGTATTTGAGGTCCACCGAGGGGTGCGGGATTTCGTCGCGGATCAGGTCGAACGCCAGCGGCTTGGACTGGCCTTCGCGGATGGTGGTGACCTGAACGTGAGTGCCCTTGGGGCCCTTGAGCGCCTTGGCCACAAGGTCGGAGGTCATGCTGTCGGTGCTTTTGCCGTCGACCGAGGCGATGATGTCGCCGGGGTGGATGCCAGCCCGGAAGGAGGGTGTGCCCTCGTAGGGGGTGATGACATAGATCTTGTTGATCTGCTGCTGAATGACCATGCCGACGCCGTAGTAGCGGCCGTGCTGGTCCTCGCGCATCTTGGCGTATGCCTTGGGATCGTAGAAGTTGGAGTGAGGGTCGAGGACGCGCAACATGCCGGGGATGGCCCCGTCGTAGATGGCGGTGTCGGCCTTATCGCCGTTGATGGGCTCGGCGTAATTCTGCTCGACCAGCGCATAGACGTTGGTGAAGGACTTGAGGCTGTCGCGGAGCTGGCTCTCGTCGGCAGAAGACTGCGCCCCGACCCTGCGCTGCAGGATGCTGCCTGCAACGGCGCAGACGGAGAAGAAGACGACCAGGGCAAATAGGGCGCGGCGGGCGCGGGGAGTCATAGGCTAGAGGAACCTCCGGACTGCGGATGCGGCGGGCTTTCTGTGGCGGTTTCCCAGGGGAACGAGTCAAAATCCAACGGAAAGCGCTGGGTGATTCCTCGAAAAAATTAACCTTGCCCGGTTCCGGCAAGGCTAAAGATGGGGGAAATCGCGAAAAAGGCCCGAACAGAGCAGTCTTGGCAAGAAGTATATCACCGGGGTATTTGACGGCGGAGAGGGGCATTCGGGTAGCTGGGGGGGCGGCGAGGAGGGGCATGTTGACGAACGGGACGGGGTGAGGTTTCCCGCCCTTGGCGCAAAAATAAAAAACGCGCCAAGGATGAGGCACCCGATTTCTGCCCGGCTTCAGACACGGCGGCCAAGCCGCAGATCGGCGTCGGATGTCGGAATCTGGTTTTTGCGGCCGGGGAAAGGGGCGAAATTGCTTTGATTTATGCCCGGAATCGCGTTGTTGCTCTCCTGGCATTTACAATGGCGTCTATGCATCAGGTGGTGAACGATTGCCCCTAGCAGTGTCCTTACCTATGAATCTAAGACTCCTTCGCATTCCCGCGGCGTTCGTGTTCGGCACGTTGCTGCTCGCAAGTTTCACTTTGGCGCAAACGCATCCCGCCGCGCCTGAGAGCCCATACGGCGGCACCACGGTCGAGGAAATCATCGCCCGGGTCAACGATCGGGTCATTTCGCGTTCGGATTACGACCGCGCCATGAAGGAACTCGACCAGGAAATTCGCCAGCATGGCGGTTCGATGCAGGAAACGTCGGAGGCCCACAAGGACCTGCTGCGCAACCTGATCGACCAGCAGCTCTGGCTCTCGAAGGGCAAGGAACTGAACATCACTGGTGAAACCGACCTGGTGAAGCGCCTGGACGAGATCCGCAAGCAGTACAACCTGGAAACTCTCGAGGATCTGGAGAAGGCCGCCAAGGAACAGGGCGTCTCCTATGAGGATTTCAAGGCGAATATTCGCAACGGCATCATCACGCAAGAGGTGATGCGCGACCAGGTGGGCCGCAGGATTCAGATGACCGCCGGGGAAGCGCAGCGCTACTTTGAGCAGCACAAGCAGGAGTACGCGCAGCCGGAAAGCGTGCATCTGGCGGAGATTCTCGTCTCGATTGGCGCGCCTGTGCCGTCGGTGACGGAGAAGGGCGCTTTCATGCCCGACGATCCGGAGAAGCTGGCCGCAGCGAAGGCCAAGGCCGACGACATTGAGGCCAAACTCCGCGCCGGTGGTGACTTTACGCAATTGGCGCGCTCGTTCAGCGACGGAACCACGGCGTCGCAGGGCGGCGATCTGGGCCAGTTCAAACGCGGCAGCCTGGCGAAAGTGCTCGAGGACAAGACGTTTGCCCTCAAGACCGGCCAGTTTACCGAGCCGATCCGCACCAAGCAGGGCTACGTCATTCTCAAGGTCGTGCAACACGTTCCTGGCGGCGTTCCGGAGTACAAGGACGTGGAGCAGGATGTGGAGCAGTCCTATTACATGAGCAAGATGGAGCCTGCCCTCCGCGACTATCTGACCAAACTGCGCGAAGAAGCCTTCATCGACATCAAGCCAGGGTACGAGGATTCCGGGGCCAGCGTGAAGCAGACCAAGCCGGTTTATAGCGCGTATGTTCCCCCGGCTCCCAAGAAGAAGAAGAAGGTGGAGCGCACGCGCTTCCGTGAGAACACGCGTACCTTCCGCCAGAAGACGGCGCAGGCTGCCGTAGCGCCTGAAACGGAAACGGCTCCGACCGTGACGCCGGTAAAAGCGAGCAAGAAGAGCAAGAACGTCAGTGCCACCGACGTGGCTTCGATGAAACCCGGCAAGAAGGAAAAGATCCGCTACGGTCAGGCGCCTACCAAGACGCTGCCCAATGCGGCGCAGCAGACCAAAACCGAGGATGCGGGCGCTTTGCCGCCAGAACCCGCGGTTGCCGCCGCGGAGCCAGCGAATCCTTTGGAAGCCTCGACCAAGCCGGACAAGAAGGTTCGTTTCAGCGAACGTGCCAAGGCGCCCAAGCAGCCCAAGGCCAAGGGTCCGCAGCTCGACAAGCAGGCTCCTGCCGCGCCGGATGCGGCTGAGGTTGCTGATCGGCAGACGCAGGCAGGTCCTTTGGGTCTGGCCGGCGACACCTCCAAGAAAAAGAAGAGGGGTTCCACGACGACGAGCGACAAGACCCGTTTGACGGACAAGAACAAGAAGCCGGTGGCTCCGGCTCAGGGGGATACGACTCTGGGTCCTGCGCCGCAGGCTCCGGTGGCTGCACCTGCGCCGGCAACGACGCCGGCTCCTGCTCCGCAGCAGTAGCGAACAAGCGATTCAACCATTTGGCCGGGCCTGGGATCTGATCCCAGGCCCGGTTTTTGTTTGGTGGCGGAAAGCGGCGGGAGGTCGCTTCGCTCCAGATGAATAGCGTGACGCAATGAGGATTTTTTAAAGAAGCAGCAAGTTACTGGTCCGGCCCAAAAGATTTGCATCGTGCTTTCCCATCCTTGCCCGCCAAAAACGCGGTCAAGGATGGGGCACCCTGTCGTATTTCTTATGGGCCGGATCAGTAGAAGCCGGTGCGGCAGATTAATTCTCGATGAAATATTTGTGTAGAGTATCGCTATATACGCATGGATTCGATGGTACAAGCAATATGGAAAACTGAAGTTGCGGGTTGT
>JAATFE010000371.1 GCA_015655365.1 Terriglobales bacterium | reverse complement strand
TGTGAGCGCTTCGATTCGCCGCTTCAATTGGCCGCTGCTGATCGCCGCCGCGATCATCTTTCTCGATCGCCTGACCAAAACCTGGGTGGCCGCCCGCATTCCGCTGGGCGGCGCCATCCCGGTGGTGCCGCGCTTTTTGCGCATCACCCATTGGACCAACGACGGCGCGGCCTTTTCGCTTTTTGCGGACTCGGCCTCGCCCAAGACGGTTCACTGGTCCTTGATCGCGTTCTCTCTGCTGGCCGCGCTGGTGATTTTGGTGATCCTGGTCCGCCTCGGACATCGCCTGACGCGGACTTCGGTTGCGCTGGCGCTGATTCTTGGCGGAGCACTGGGCAACGTGCACGACCGCATCGCGTACGGATCGGTGGTGGACTTTATCGAGGTCCGCATCTTCAGCTATCATTGGCCAGACTTTAACGTAGCCGACTCTGCCATCGTCATTGGCGCGTGTTTGCTGCTGGTCGATTCCCTGCTGCCGAAAAAGACCGAGACGAATTAGGGCGCTTTCACGGCTTCTGTAATGTGGGTAGTGCGATCCTGGCATTCCTTCAGGGGCTCAAGCCCCGTCGATTTGGAAGCATTGACGGCACGGCCAAAAGCCGTGCCCTGACACAATTCAAACATTACGAGGATCGCATGAACTCTTCTGCTCCCGTCCCATCGCTGCGCGCGCCGTTCATGGCGGCGACTTTGCTTTGTCTCTTTCTGGTTTCATCGCTCTCGCTTCATGCGCAGCGATTGCCGCAGACGGCGAGGCCCGAGAGCTACACGCTCACGCTGACGCCGGACTTGAAGGCCGCGACCTTTGCCGGCGTGGAGTCGATCGACGTCACTCTGGCCGAGCCGACTGCCTCCATCACCCTGAACGCCATCGAGATCGCATTTCGGGGTGTGACCGTGACCGCCGCGGGCAAGCAGCAGAAAGCTGCCGTCTCGCTCGACGCGCAGAAGGAGCAGGCCACCCTGACCTTCCCGGAGAAGCTGCCTGCAGGCAAGGCGACGCTCTCCATCGCGTACACCGGCATCCTGAACAACGAGTTGCGCGGCTTTTATCTGTCGAAAACCGCCCGCCGCAATTACGCGGTTACACAGTTCGAATCGACCGACGCGCGGCGCGCCTTTCCGTCGTTCGACGAACCGGCCTTCAAGGCGACATACGACGTGACCCTGGTTGTGGACAGCGCGGACTCGGCCATCTCCAATGGGCCGATTGTCAGCGATACGCCCGGCCCCGCGGCGGGCAAACACACGCTGCACTTTGCCACCACACCCAAAATGTCCACGTATCTGGTGGCATTCCTGGTGGGCGATTTCCAGTGCACGGCGGGCGAACAGGACGGCGTGGCGATTCGCGTCTGCTCCACTCCCGACAAGGTGGCTCTTACCCCTTATGGGGTCGAGATAGCCAGGTATGTGCTGCACTACTACAACAACTACTTCGGAATTCCCTACCCGCTGAAGAAGCTCGACCTGATTGCGCTGCCCGATTTCGAGGCTGGCGCGATGGAGAACTTTGGCGCCATTACCTATCGCGAAACCGCCCTGCTGCTGGACCCCAAGACGGCCTCGGTCCACTCCAAGAGAGAAGTGGCTCTGGTAATTGCGCACGAGATGGCGCACCAGTGGTTTGGCGACCTGGTGACGATGCAATGGTGGGATAATCTCTGGCTGAACGAGGGATTTGCCACATGGATGGAGAACAAGCCGGTGGCCGCGATGCATCCGGAGTGGAACATGGACCAGACGGTGGCCGCGGACGTGGAAACCACCCTGAACGTGGACGCGCAGCCAACCACCCGCGCCATCCGCGCCAAGGCCGAAACGCCTGCCGAGATCGAGCAGATGTTCGACGGCATCGCCTATGGCAAGGCCGGCGCCGTTCTGCTCTCGGTGGAGAATTACCTGGGCGAGGAGACCTTTCGCAAGGGCGTGCACAACTACCTGGCTGCGCATCTCTATTCGAACGCCACGGCCGAGGACTTTTGGGGAGCGCAGACCGCCGCAAGCGGCAAGCCGGTGGACAAGATCATGGGCAGCCTCGTGGCCCAGCCCGGCGCGCCGATCCTGACCTTTGGCGAGCCGGCCGGCGGCAAGGTTACGGTGGCCCAAAAGCGCTTTTTCCTGAGCCCCAGCATCCAGGCGGACCCGGCGCAGAAATGGACGCTGCCGGTCTGCTTCAAAACGGGAGCGGACAGCCAGGAGTGCCAGGTTCTCACTCCGGGAGACCTTACTCTCAATGCGCCCGCCGCGCAGCCCTTTTTCGCCGATGCGGGCGGCAAGGGTTACTATCGCAGCGCTTATGCGCCAAGCAACTATGCGGCGCTGGTGAGCAGCGTGGAAAACGGCCTCACCCCCACGGAGCGCATCAGCCTGATCGGCGACGAGTGGGCGCAGTTCCGCGCCAACAAAGCCACCACGGGCGACTATCTCAACCTGGTGGCGGCAGTGAAGGACGACCCCAACGCCCAGGTTGTGGGCGCCGCATTGACCGGCATCAATTCCATTTTTTCGCAGGTGGCGGCAACCCTGGAAGAAAAGGCTGGCCTCGCGGCCTGGATTCGCAGCACTTTCGGCCCGGTGTATGCCCGGCTCGGAGCGGCTTCGGACAACGACTCGGCCAATGCGCGGGAACTGCGCGCGCAAGTGTTTGGCGTGCTCGGCTACTACGGAAAAGATCCTGCGGTTCTGGATCAGGCCCGGCTGATCGCCGAGCAATACCTAGCCGATCCTGCGTCGGTGGATGCGAACCTGGGCCAGACCGCGCTCGCCATCGCCGCACGCAACGGCGACGCCGTGCTCTTCGACAAGCTGCAGAAGGTGTTCGAGACCTCGGCCAACCCGGAGATTCAGGAGGGCGCGCTGCACCTGCTGCCGCAGTTTACCGACCCCGCGCTGCTTCAGCGGTCGATGGACTACGCAGCCTCCGGCAAGGTCCGCAACCAGGACACGGCCAGCCTGTTCGGTATCGCCCTCCAGATCGGCGATAATCGCGAGTTGGCCTGGAAGTACATCCAGAGCCACTGGGACCAGGTGCGGGCGCAGGTGAGCCCGCAGATGATGACGCGCGTGGTTGCGTCGACGGGCAATTTCTGTTCGCAGGCCGGCCGCGAGGATGTGAAGAGCTTTTTCGCAAGCCACAAGGTGGCCGCGGCGGACAAGTCTCTGCAACACGCCATGGAGCGCATCGACGGCTGCATCGAGCTGCGGACGTTGCAGGAGCCGAATTTGAAGCTGTGGCTCGCCGCGCAACCCAAGTAACACGACCCCGTCCATGCCGATGCGGGCTGTTTGCGCATCGGCATGGGCAGAATCGGTTTGAAGAACAAAATAGATTTTGTGCGATTGCCCTGAAGCACACCCTCCCGTTGCACCCGCTCCCCGCTTCGATTAATTACCATTAGACTCATGCCGCAATTCCCTTCAGGCCAGACCCTGCTCATCGACGCCGACGATACGTTGTGGGAGAACAACATCTACTTCGAACGCGCCATTACCGCGTTCATCAGCTATTTGAACCATCACAAATACACGCCCGCCGAGGTGCGCAAGGCGCTCAACGGAGTGGAGCGGGAGACCGTTATGGCCCACGGCTACGGCCTCACCAGCTTTGCCCGTTCGCTCGAGACCTGCTTTGAGCGGCTGAGCCAAGCGCCGGTGACCGAAGAAAAGGCGGAACGCATTGCGGGCTTTGTGCGCTCCATCGCCGAGCACGAGATCGAGCTGATGCCCGGCGTGGAAGCGACCCTGGCGGAGTTGGCCAGCCGCCACCAGCTCATTCTGATGACCAAGGGCAACCACGCCGAACAGGCCGACAAACTGGCGCGCTCGGGGCTCTCCAATTTCTTTTCATTTGTCGAGATTGTGGCGGAAAAGGACGCGCCCACCTATCGCGAGGTCCTCCGCCGCCATGAG
>JAATFE010000513.1 GCA_015655365.1 Terriglobales bacterium | reverse complement strand
TTCCTTCACGCTCTTGGTGTTCACCAGGATCTGCGCATAGTTCGCGGCCGGGGCCTGGGGGTTCACGTTGTAGTAGAAGCGCGGCGCGCTCTCGCCCAGGAAGCTGGTATACATCCGGATCTGCGCGTCCTTGCTCAACACTGCTTCGATCCGGCGCACGGCCGCATCCGTGGCCTCGATCTTGGCGCCTTCCGGCAACCACACGTCCATCACAAACTGGTCCCGTTCGGCCAGGGGGAAGAACAGTTGCGGCACGATGCGCAGAATGCCCAGTCCCACAAAAAATGCAACCACGCTTGACACCAGCACCAGCCGCTTGTTGAGCATGGCCCAGGTGATGACGCGGGTGTAGAGCTTCTGCATGTGGTCCAGCGGCGTCAGCTTGCGCGGTTCCCCGGAGTTCTCCAGCGCGTGATCCACCAGCCCCTGCCGAATGAAGAAGCGCGCCATCAGCGGCGTCAGCAGCATGGCCACAAAAAACGATGTGCCCAGCGAAATGGCCACGGCAATCGGCAGCGCGCGGATGAACTCGCCTACAGCGCCCGTGAGCAGCACCAGCGGAGCAAAGGCCGCGATGATGGCCAGCGTTGCGGTCAGCACCGGCACCGCCATCTCCGTCGCGCAGCGCTCCGCGGCCTCGTCGACGGGCACCTTGCGATCCAGCAGCCCCACATAGTTGTCGACAATCACGATGGCGTTATCCACCACCATGCCCAGCACCACAATCAACGCCGCAATCGACACTTGCTGCAACTCGATTCCGCACGCGTTCAACAAGCCGAAGGTCATCGACACCGACGCCGGAATGGCGATGGCCGACACCAGCGCCACACGCATCGGCAGCAGCAGCATGGTGATCAAAATGACCGCGACGATGGCAATGCCGAACTCGCGGAAAAAGTCGTTGATGCGCTCGGAAACCACCTTGGGCTGATCGGCTACCAGGTCGAGCTTCACGTCCGGGGGAAGGGAACTCTGCATCGCCTTGAGGTTGCCGCGCAGCGTGTTGCCGAAGTCCACGATGTTGTTGCCCTCGTGCATTTCGACCGCCAGCAGAATGGTCTTCTCGCCGCCGATGCGGGCGTACTCCGACGGGTCTTTGTAGACCCGCTCCACGGTCGCCAGATCGCCGATACTTACCGGCATTCCGGTCGGCGAAACGTCCACCATCACCTGGCGAATCTGGTCTTCGGTTTCGAGCCGACCGCCGGAGTCGATGGGCACCTTGCTCTCGCCGGCGGGCACGCGCCCCGCATATTGCGGCGTGTTGCGCCCTTGCAGCGCTCCCATCACCTTCAGCGGATTCACGGAATACTGCGCAAGCCGCTCCGACGAGGTGCCGATGTCGATCTCTTCCTTCTGATCGCCGATGCGCTTGATCTTTGAAACCGCGGGAATGGTGCGCAGACCGGTTTCCACGGTCTGCGCGTACTCCTTCAGATCGCTATAGCTGTAGGGTCCGCCATGCACGGCAATCAGCGCCGCCACGGTATCGCCGAAGTCCGAGTCCACCATCGGCCCGAGCACGCCTGTCGGCAGATCCGTGGCCTTCAGCAGCGCCATATCCAGGCGCAGCTTCGACCAGAACTCGTCCGCGTCTTTCACCTGCTTGTCCAACTCGACATTGACGATGACCATGCCGTTGCGCGAGGTCGAGAAGGTTTTGTCGCGGCGGATCTCTTCGAAGTGAAAGAGGCGCTCCTCGATCTTGCGCGTTACCTGGTCTTCCATCTCGCGCGTGGTTGCGCCGGGATAGATGGCGGCCACAATCCCCGTGCGAATGGTGATCTTGGGATCTTCGCGGCGAGGCATGGTCAGCAGCGCATACAGGCCCACCGCAAACAACATTCCGCTCAGCACCAGCGTCACTTGCGGATAGCGCAGAGCCGCGCGAACCGGGTTCACTGGCCGCCTCCCGCGATCCGCACCGGCGAGCCTTCGCGCACATTCTGCTGCCCGGCCACCACTACCTGCTCGTCGCCGTTCAGGCCGCTCAGAATCTCCACTTCGTCGCCCAGCGGCG